>NZ_JBEXSZ010000218.1:0-9589 GCF_040613865.1 Streptomyces sp. NPDC006197
CGTCCCTCCTCAAGGCCATCGGCGTCCCGGGACGCCGATGGCACCGGCCGGTCTGCCCACGTGCCGCCACGGGCCACGATCCCCACGCCGGCACGGGACGCGAGGCGGGCCGGGAGCGCCTCCGGTCGCGGTCCGCAGCCGGAGGACGAGTCCGCCCGGGACGCTCTCCGGCGGGCCTCGCCCGCGGGGTCAGGCGCGCTCGCGCAGGGCCTCCATCAGGACGCCGTACAGAGCGGCGAGGTCCGCGGCCATGTCGATGTCCGGCTCCAGGAGCCATTGCAGCTGCAGGCCGTCCGTGGCCGCGAGGAGGATCCGGGCGGCCCACTCCGGGTCGACCGGGGTCACCGGCTCGGGCGCGTGCGGCGCCTCCGGGTCCCGGGCGTGGCGGTCGAGCTGTTCCGCGAGGCCGCGGCGGCCGTCGGCGTAGCGCTCCTCGAAGAAGGCGTGGGCCGGGTGGTCGGTCTCGGCGGCCGCGGCCGCGACGTCGACGAAGAGCTTGACCAGGCCCGGTGTCGACGCGTTGTGCGTGACGATGTCCAGACCTGCGCGGAGATCGTCGGCCGCGCTCCCGTGAGCCGCGCGGGCGGCGGCGTCCCGGGCCTGGAGCACCGCGGTGAGCAGGGCCTCCCTGGAGCCGAAGTGGTGCAGCACCCCGGCGTCGGTCATGCCCACGCGCTTGGCGATGTCGCGGACCGAGACCTTGCGGCTGCCGGCTTCGGCGTAGGCCGCGAGGGCGGCTTCGAGGATCTTCTCCCGCTTGGCGGAGGTCTTCGCGTACGGCCCACGAGGAGTGCTCATGGACCCGGAGTCTACGTGTCCGTACGAAAACCTTGAGTCGCAAGGATTTCGCGGCTACGGTGGCCCGACCCGCCACGCAGGTGCAGCAAAGGAGCTGTCCATGCCCTCTCCGCCACCGCCTCCCGCAATCGACCAGGATCCGAGAACCGACCCGGGGTTCCCCGTCCGGCCGGGGCGTCTCGGGCCCGTCCTGTGTGCCACGTACCTGTCCTGGATGCTGTCGTTCCACGTCGCCTCGACGCTGGTCCAGGCCCTGCTCGGCGACATCGACGACGACACCAAACTCCAGCGCTACGCCACCATGGCGACGGCCGGTGCCGGTACGGCCCTGGTCGCCAACATCGCGGTGGGCGCGCTCTCCGACCGCACCCGGTCCCGCTTCGGGCGCCGCAACCCGTGGATCCTCACGGGTGGCATCGGAACCGCCGCAGCCATCACCGGACTCTCCTTCACCCGCGACTTCCCGGTTCTCGTGGCGCTGTGGGTGCTGCTCCAGGTCAGCCTGAACGCGATCGTCGCCCCGCTCGCCGCGGTCATGCCCGACCGGGTGCCCTCGGCCTCCCGGGGACGGGTGTCCTCCTGGATCGGTGTCGGCCAGCTGCTCGGTTCCAGCCTCGCCGCGGTCGTGGCCGGCGCCCTCGTCGCCGTCCCCGCGCAGGGGCTGCGGTGGATCGGCGTGCTCGCCGCGCTGGGCGGGCTGCTGCTCTTCTTCGCCGCCCCCGACCGCCCCAGCACCGACGCCGCCGTCGAGGACTTCAGCCCGCGCGCCTTCCTGCGGACCCTGCTGCCGCCGCGCGACGCGGACTTCCTGTGGGCCCTGTTCGGGCGCCTGCTGGTCCTGCTCGGCCTGAATCTCGTGCTCGTCTTCCAGTTGTACGTCCTCACCGACCACCTGGGCCTGTCCGACGCGCGCGCCGGCTCCGTGATCGGCATCGCGGGGGTGGTCACCGCGGTCGGCGCCGGTACGGCCGTCGCGGTGTGCGGACCGCTGTCCGACCGGGTCGGCCGCCGCAAGGTGTTCGTCGTCGGATCCGCCGCCGCCGTGGCCGCGGCCGTCCTGCCCCTCGCGTTCGCGCCCTCGCTGTGGGCCTTCTTCGCCTTCGCCGTGATCGGGGCGCTCGCCTACGGCTGCTTCATCGCGGTCGACCAGGTGGTCGTCGTCGAGGTGCTCCCCGATCGGGAACACCGGGCGAAGAACCTGGGCATCCTCAACATCGCCAACACGGTGCCGCAGGTCGTCGCGCCGATGGCCGCCGTGGCCGTCGTCCCGGCCTTCGGCTATCAGGGGCTGTTCCTGACGGCGGCGGTCCTGTCCGCCGTGGGCGGCCTGTTCATCCTCCCGATCCGCAGGGTCCCGTGAGCCCGGGCCCCGGAAAGCGACACGACACCATGGACACCTCGTTCACCCTCCCCGGCGGCTTCCTGTGGGGCGCGTCCACCTCCGCGCACCAGACCGAGGGCGGCAACACCCACAGCGACTGGTGGGCCTTCGAGCACAGCGGGCTCACCGACCGCGTCGAAGAGCCCAGCGGGGTCGCCTGCGACAGCTACCACCGCTGGCCCGAGGACATGGACCTGCTCGCCGGCCTCGGCTTCACCGACTACCGGTTCGGCATCGAGTGGGCCCGGATCGAACCCGCCCCCGGCGAGTTCGACGCCGATGCCGTCGCCCACTACCGGCGCATGGTCGAGGGGGCCCGCGCGCGGGGCCTGCGCCCCCTGGTGACGCTGCACCACTTCACCCACCCGCTGTGGTTCGCCGAGCGCGGCGGATGGGCCGCGAAGGGCTCCGAGGACCTGTTCGCCCGGTACGTGGAGGCCGCCGCCCCGGTCTTCGCCGAGGGGGTCGACCACGTCTGCACGATCAACGAGCCCAACATGGTCGCCGTCATGGTCACCGCCCTCACGACGCTGACCGGCGGCGGCACCCTGCCCGAGCACGGCATGCCCCTGCCGGACGAGGCCACCGCCGAGGCCCTCGCCCGCGCCCACCGCAGGGCCGTCGACAGCGTCAAGTCCCTCGCGCCCCACGTGCGGACCGGCTGGTCCGTGGCCAACCAGCCCTGTCGGGCGGAGCCGGGAGGCGAGCAGCGGGCCGCCGACTACCGCCGCACCCGCGAGGACGTCTTCCTGGAGGCCGCACACGGCGACGACTGGATCGGCGTCCAGGCGTACACCCGTACCCGGATCGGCCCCGCCGGGCCGCTGCCCGTCCCGGACGGGGCCGAACGCACCCTGACCGGCTGGGAGTACGCCCCCGACGCCCTCGCCGACGCCGTGCGCCACACCGCCGCCACCGTGCCCGGAACCCCCATCGTCGTCACCGAGAACGGCATCGCCACCTCCGACGACGAACGCCGCGTCGCCTACACCACCGAGGCGCTCACCGGCCTCGCCCGGGCGATGGCCGACGGCGTCGACGTACGGGGCTACTTCCACTGGAGCGCCCTCGACAACTACGAATGGGGCAGTTTCCGGCCCACGTTCGGTCTGATCGCCGTCGACCGCGACACCTTCGTCCGCACCCCGAAACCGTCGGCGGCCTGGCTCGGCGCGATCGGCCGCACCCGCTCCCTGCCCACGGTCACCCCCTGAACCCCGGGGCCCGCCCGCGCCACGCCCCGCCAGGGCGGACCCCGGTCCGCGTCCCGACCCCGCAACCCCTTGGAAGACGTGTGAACGCATCCACGGCAGCCGCCCTCTCCCTGGCGGAACAGGCCTCGCTCACCTCCGGCGGCACCCGCTGGACCACCACCCCCGTACCGGGGGTCGTCCGCGCCCTGACGCTCTCCGACGGTCCTCACGGCATACGGCGCCCGGTCGACGGCGTCACCGACGAGGTGCTGACGCGCACCAGCGTGCCCGCCACCTGCTTCCCGCCCGCCGTCAGCCTCGGCTCCTCCTGGGACCCGCGGCTCGCCCACCGCGTCGGCGCCGCCTTGGCCCGCGAGGCCTCGGCCCTCGGCGTCGACGTCGTCCTCGGCCCCGGAGTCAACATCAAGCGCAGTCCGCTGTGCGGCAGGAACTTCGAGTACTTCTCCGAGGACCCCCACATCAGCGGCGTCATGGGCGCGGCCGTGGTCGAGGGCATCCAGTCCCTCGGCATCGGCGCCTGCGTCAAGCACTTCGCCGCCAACAACCAGGAGACCGACCGGATGCGCGTCAGCGCCGACGTCGACGAACGGACGCTCCGCGAGATCTACCTGCCCGCCTTCGAGCACGTCGTCCGGAAGGCGAAGCCGTACACGGTGATGTGCGCCTACAACAAGGTCAACGGCGTGTACGCCAGTGAGCACCACCAGCTGCTCACCCGGATCCTGCGCGACGAATGGGGCTTCGACGGACTCGTGATGTCCGACTGGGGCGCGGTCGCCGACCGGGTGGCCGCCCTCGCCGCGGGCCTCGACCTGGAGATGCCGCCGACCGGAACCGACGGACAGATCGTGGCGGCCGTCGAGGAAGGGCGCCTGGAGGCCTCGCTCGTCACGGCCGCCGCCGACCGCGTGCTCCGGCTGCGCGACCGGGTCGACCGCGTGCGGCGCTTCGACGACTGGGACGTCGACGCCCACCACGAGCTGGCGCGCGAGGCCGCCCGTTCCTCGGCGGTGCTCCTGAAGAACGAGGGAGTCCTGCCGCTCGACCCGACAACCCGTCAGACAGTGGTGCTGATCGGTGAGTTCGCCAGAACGCCACGCTTCCAGGGCAACGGCAGCTCGCACGTGACGCCCACCCGGGTGGACAACGCGCTGGACGCGCTGACCGCGGCGGTCGGGCCGGCCACCACGATCACCTTCGCGCCCGGCTTCCGCCTCTCCGGCGCCCCCGCCCCGGAGCTGGTCGCCGAGGCGGTCGAGCGGGCCGCGGCCGCCGACGTGGCCCTGGTCTTCCTCGGTCTGCCCGCCGACGTCGAGTCCGAGGGTTACGACCGCACCGACATCGAGCTGCCCGCCGACCAGATCGCCCTGCTCCGCGAGGTGGCCCTGGTCTGTCCCCGGGTCGCCGTCGTCCTCGCCAACGGCGGCACGGTCACCGTCTCGCAGTGGCAGGAACACGCGGGCGCCGTCCTGGAGGCCTGGCTGCCCGGACAGGCCGGCGGCACGGCCCTGGCCGACCTGCTCCTCGGCTTCCACAGCCCCTCGGGCAGGCTGACCGAGACGATCCCGCACCGTCTCGCCGACGTCCCCTCCCACCTGTACTTCCCCGGCGGCGACGGACACGTCGTGTACGGCGAGGGCCGCTACGTCGGGTACCGCCACTACGACACGCTCGACGTCCCGGTGGCCTACCCCTTCGGCCACGGCCTGACGTACACGACCTTCGCGTACGACGGTCTGGAGGCCACGGCGAACGGCGACGACCGGTGGACCGTGGAAGCCGGCGTCACCAACGCCGGCACCCGCTTCGCCCACGAAGTGGTCCAGCTCTACGTCGCCTTCGACGAGCCGCACCCCACCCGCCCGCGCCACGAACTGCGCGGCTTCACCAAGGTCGCGCTCGGCCCCGGGGAGTCCTGCCGCGTCCGGTTCGAGCTCACCGCCCGCGACCTGGCCCGGTGGTCCACCTCCCACGGCGGCTGGCGGACCGACCCCGGACCGTTCACCGTCGAGATCGGCGCCTCCTCCCGGGACATCCGGCTGCGGACCGTGCTCCACGGTGCCGGCGACGGGGCCGTCCCCGCGCTCGACGCGATGTCGTCCTTCGGCGAATGGCTCGACCACCCGGTCGGCGGCCCGCTCCTCATCGCGGCGCTCGCCCGGGCGGGCGCTCCGTCGCCGGACGAGCTGGAGTCGGAGAAGCCGGGCCTCCTGCAGGCCGCACGGGACGTCCCCCTGGCCAAGTTCACCGGCTTCGGCCTCGACATCACGGACGCCGACATCGACCGTCTCGTCGCCGCCGCCCGCTCCTGAGGACCCGGCCCGCCCAGCCAGTACGAGCGGCTCGGCCTGCCCGCCGAGGGGCCCGTCACCGACAAGCAGGTCGTTCAGGGGGTGTAGACGGTGGGGCGGGGCGGGGTGGGCATGCCGGCGCCGATGAAGAAGCTGGGGTGCGGGGGCTGGTTGTAGGCGGTGTTCTGCCAGGCGAGGGCGGTGCGGTACTGGGTGTCGTGGAGCAGGGTGGTGATCCTGGTGCCGGTCTGGTGGGGTGTCGAGTAGATGCGCAGGGCGCGGTTGTCCGACGTGCGCCAGACCACCTCTTCGCGCCAGTCGCCGAGGATGTCGCCGGAGAGGGCCGGGGTGGCCTTGGTGGTGTTGTCGGAGGAGACGCCGGAGCCGGTGAGCAGGCGGGTGTCGCCGGAGGTGCCGTACTTGTCGATGTGGGTGCCGTCGAGGAGTTCGCGGACGGTGTCGCCGTCCCACCAGGACAGGAAGTTGATGCTGGAGGGTTCCCGGCCGAGGGCGGCGCCGGTCGTCGAGCGCAGGGTGGTGTCGTAGGCGGACCAGGCCTCGGCACCTGGGCTGCCGGCGTAGATGTCGCCGGCGACGCCGCGGCCGTTGTCGGCGCCCGGGGCCGTCTGCCACAGGACCTGGCCGGTGCGCGCGTCGGCCGTCCAGGAGCCGGGCTTGGTCTTGTCCTCGGAGACCTTGAAGTACTCCAGGCCCGGCCGGGAGGGGTCGAGGTCGCCGAGGTGGGCCGCGTCGCCGTGGCCCAGCTTGGTCGTCCAGAGGCCCGTGCCGTTGTCGTCGACGGTCATCGCGCCGTAGACGATCTCGTCCTTGCCGTCGGCGTCGACGTCGGCGACCGACAGGGCGTGGTTGCCCTGGCCGTCGTAGCCCTTGCCGGTGTTGGTGGAGGAGTCGGTGTCGAAGGTCCAGCGGCGGGTGAACCGGCCGTTCCGCCAGTCCCAGGCGGCGATGACCGTACGGGTGTAGTAGCCGCGGGCCATGATCAGGGAGGGGCGGGCGCCGTCGAGGTAGGCGGTGCCGGCGAGGAAGCGGTCGACGCGGTTGCCGTAGGAGTCGCCCCAGGAGGAGACCGTGCCGCGGGCCGGGACGTAGTCCACCGTGCCCATCGCCTTGCCGGTCCGGCCGTCGAACATCGTCAGGTACTCGGGGCCGGACAGGACGTACCCGCTGGAGTTGCGGTAGTCGGCCGTGGAGTTGCCGATGACCGCGCCGGTGCCGTCCTTCGTCCCGTCGGCCGTCTTCATGGCGACCTCGGCGCGCCCGTCGCCGTCGTAGTCGTACACCTGGAACTGCGTGTAGTGCGCGCCGGAGCGGATGTTGCGGCCCAGGTCGATGCGCCACAGGCGGGTGCCGTCGAGCTTGATGCCGTCGACGATCGTGTTGCCGGTGTAGCCGGACTGGGAGTTGTCCTTGGCGTTGGTCGGCTGCCATTTCAGGATCAGGTCGAGCCTGCCGTCGCCGTCGAGGTCGCCGGTGGAAGCGTCGTTGGCCTCGTACGCGTACGCCACCCCGTCCGGGGTCGTCCCGCCGGCCGGTGGCGAGAGCGGCACGTCCAGGTACCCGGAGCGGAACTGGAGCGCGTGCTCGGAGGACGCCTGCTCGACGCCGTTCACCACCGCTCGGACCGTGTAGTCGGCCGAGTCCGCCGCGCCGGAGTCGAAGTAGTTCGTCGAGGCGGTGAGGGGTGTGGAGTTGAGCTTGGTGGTGCCGCGGTAGACGTTGAATCCGACGGTGTCGGGGTCGGTGGCGAGCCACCGCCACGACACCAGGTTCCCGCTGCTGGTGTGGGTACTGGTCAGCCCTCGGTCGAGGCGTTCCACCTGCCGGGCGGTGGCCGCCTGCGCGGTCCGGGGCAGTACGGCGAGCGCGGACACGGCCAGCGCGGCGGCGGTGACGACGCGCATCAGCCTGCTCCCGGGCCGGGTCCGCGTTCTGAGGGGTGACGGGGCCGTGCGGTGACTCCGGTGTGCGTCGGTCATGGTGACTCCGTGGCGTGGGGGGTGCGTGAGCGCGGTCTTCCGCAGGGCATGAGGGACGCAAGGAGCGTGGGAACGCTCCCACGGCAGCGAGCGTAGAAATGCGCCGACGTCCGGTCAAGAACCCCGACACGCCTTGATGGATCTTCCTCGACGGCGGCACCCGCTCCACGCAGTTCCTGTGCCCGTCGTTGGCGGACTCCACCGGCGTGTCCAGGCCCCGGACCGCGTGCCCGTACGTCCCGCCCGGCGGGACGACCCCGTGGCCGACCGGCGATGCCGTCGGCGCCGCCTCGGGCCGCTGCCTGGACGTGCCGAACGCCTCGCAGGCCAACGGCACCCGGGTGCAGCTGTGGGACTGTTCGGACGGGACGGGCCGGCGGCGGACCCGTACCGACGCCGGGGAACTGCGTGTGTACGGCGGCAAGTACCCGATGTACTGCTCGGTCTCGTCCTTCGGCTCGCAGAACTCGGCCATCGGCCTCGCGGGGTCGACGACCGGGCAGCCGGGCGGCTGGACCGACCACGGCATCGTCTACGCGTCGAGCTCGTCCACCGACGACAACGCCAGCGACCCCCACCTGTTCGCCGATGACGACTGCGCTCTGCAGGACACCGTCTGAGCAGCGACGAGCCCGCCGCGGCGACGGGCACGGACACCGCACCCTCGTCCCTGGAGTTCTTGCTGCACGCGCCGGCCTGTTGCGACGACCACGAGAACGGAAGTCACGCGGGACGGGCCTCCTGCGCAACTGCGCCAACCGCAAGGAGCGCGGTTCCACGGCGGCCGGCCGTCGGCCTTCGACAAGGACGACCACCGTGAGCGCCACACGGTGGAGTGCGGGATCAATCGCCTCGAACGCCACCGTGCGGTGGCTACGAGGTATGACGCCCTGTCCCTCCGTTACGAGGCGACCGTGCTGATCGCGGCCATCGACGAGTGGCTGTGACCGCTATCGCTTGCGGGCCAGCAGCTGTACCGCCTGCGACCGGTGGCCGTTCATCGTGGCGACCTCGATCGGGTATTCGTCCATCAGGTCGAAGTCCGACAGCAGGGCGCGCAGTTCCGCGATCTCGTGGTGCCGGCATACGGCACCGTCGTCGGTGGCGAAGACCCCGTAGGGCGTGCCGAATCGCCCGGCGTGAGCCGCGTAGCGGCTGCGGTTTCGTTCGTCGTCCTGCAAGAGCACGTCGCTGACGTAGAGCAGCCCGCCGGGCGCCAGGACGCGACTCAGCTCCCTGATCAGCTCCCGTTGAGCATCGCCGTCGGGTATGCACGTCAGCACGGCGAACAGCAGGACGGCGTCGAAGCTCTCCGGCGCATCCGGCAGGTCCGGCGGGGACTCCAGCACGGCGAAGCTCAGGTCAGGCCGCAACCGGCGGCCCCGCTCGATCAGCGCGGGAGACAGGTCCACGCCGGACACGTCGTGGAAACCGTGCTCGCTCAGCTCAGCCATGACTCGGCCGTATCCGCAGCCGTAGTCCAGGATGCGGGCGTCCGGACTCACCCCCGCCAGCCAGCTGGGATTCACCGGATGGGTGAACGTCTTCGTCGCGCCAACGCTGTCCCAGTACGAGATCTGACTACCAAGATCCTTCATGCGAGTGCAGCATACGGCCCCTCCCGACCCCGTTCCGGCGCATCTGGACCGGGCAGGGCCTCAAGGCGCCGTCAGTCGGAGTCGGAGTCGGGACCGTGAAGCTGTAGCGGCCGGGCAGGTTCAGGTTCCTGTGCTTGAGCGGGGAGAGCCGCGCGGGTCCTCTGATCTGGTTTTGAAGGGTGTGGGGAGGGCTGGGGAGTATGAGCGATGCCGGGGCCGATCGCCACCGCCAACGGCGGCAACCGCGCCCACGGCCGTACCGGCTACAAGGCCTCGATCGACTTCGTGAAGGCGAAGCTGGACGCCGCCG
>NZ_JBEXSZ010000219.1:0-9486 GCF_040613865.1 Streptomyces sp. NPDC006197
CCCGTCACAAACCACTGGCCCCGGTCGAAATGCCCCTGGCAGACAGTGGACATCTCGGCGGCGCCGGTGGTCACCGTTCTAGCGACCCGGACCATGGCGGGCTCGCCCGGCGCCTGGAGCGCTCCGGCCGGGTCGGCTCCGAGGGCGGGCTGCCGACCGATGCCGGCCTGGGCCTCCAGGACCTGCCCGCTCACATGGTCGATCTGGGTCAGGGACACCTTCGCGGGAGCCAGGGCGTTGACCTCCAGGCGGAACCAGTCGACATTGGTCTCGTCGCCGAACTGCACGGCCAGGACGGGTTGCGGGTCGGCGTCGGCTGCCGGCAGGCGGAAATGGCCGGTGTCCCCGTCCACGAAACATTCAAAGCCGTTGCGCAGCGCCAAGCGCCGCAGAAGCTGGGCGTCCGTCTCCCGCTGGACAATGGTGGACATCCGCTCGTCGTGAACCAGCTCGGTGTCGGCGACCTCGGGGGTCAGGCCGTGCTCTTGGAAGATCTCCGCAGCGATATCGCTGTCTTTCTTGTTCGGCCACGCCTTGACCCGGTCCACCCGGTCAAGAAGAACGCTGGCGTCCATAGCCCAGATCTCCAGCTGGCTCTGACCGGCTCCAAGGCCGAAGGCTGGGCGCAGGTGAGTCACATAACCCGTCAGGAGCTGCCGCGCGTCGTCCTCGAATCCTGCAATGACAGACAGCCGCTGCCAAGCGGCGAAGCGTTTGTCGTCCAGGTAGGGCCAGCTTCCATCGGCGCCCGGCAGCAGGGCGAGGGTGATCCGGCACATCCCGGCCAGTTCGTCGTCGAGTTCCACTTCCAGGCTGAGCAGGTCGTGGTAGAGCTCGGGCACCTCCGTGCCGCTGAACTCGATGCGCAGATGGTCGTATTTCATGCACGCACCTGCCCGTGGATAGCAGGGGGGATGACGATCTGTCGGCCGAGCTGTCCCCTGACCGATGGATCCCCGACCTTGAACCCGGCCTCGCCGATCACCTTGCCCACGGCGTCTGCCTCGATGGTGAACCGATTGTGCGTCACCAGCACGGCCCAGGTGTGCCGCTCGGTCACTACGCCCGACCAGCTCTCTGACTCCTGCTGCACTGGCTCCGGTACGAGCGTGACGTCGTCCACGATCGTCACCTCCTCCACACCTGCGGTACCGGACAGAGCGGCAAGTAGCCGATCCCACGGTGGGTCATGACCAGGAGGCGGGGTGGCAGGGAAACAGGTGACGAGCACGGGCTCCTGGCCCAGCAGCTCGAGTGGCGAGAGGAAGCCCGGATTGCCGTCGCAGATCCGCCAGTAGTCCAAAGGCCGGCCGTAGTACGTGAACGCCAGCTGATCCAGACGGTCCCCGGCTCCGACGGTGTGTGTGAAGGTGCCGGTGACGTCCGGCAGCAGCCTGAGGTCCTTGGCCGCCACCGCGCGCCCATCGGCCCGCGGAAGGGTCACGTCGGGCACGGCCCGGTAGCGCGACTGGTTGCTGAACACGGCCGATCACCCCGGGAGGACAACATTGCTGACATCGACGATGGAGGCCAGGTTGAGGACCGACATCGCTTCCGTCATGGCTTTCGAGTACAGGTAGGGCATGTTCTTGCCCTCGATAACCGTGAGGCCGACTGCCACCGTGGCCCTCAGTGGATTCAAATCGGCACTGAACTCCGTTTCGGTGATCTGCATCGTGTTGATGTTCACCGGCAGCACGCGTTTGCGTCCGAAGATGAAGAGGACCATCGGCGGATTGGCCCTCCGCGTGAAACTGAATCCCTTGGGCTTGCCGAGCAGCGCGCTCACAGCGCTCCCCAGCAGACTCTCCTGTTTGGGCTGAACCATCAGCTCCAGGGTAGCGATCTGAGGTGCGATGCCGAACTGCTCAGTGAGCGTGTCGCTCTCGTCCAGCCGATCGGTGGCATCCAGTCGGATGTCGAATCCGATGGTCTGCTCAGCCACCGTGACCAGTTGCTGCTCCTGCAGCCGCTGCAGGTCGCTGAACCCGCCGTGGAACTCCCGCAGGTCACGCGTCGGTCTGCTTCCGGGGCTGGACTGGCCAGGGCCGTTCGCCTCACCGAGGTCGCCGGGGACGCCGAAGGTCAGCGCTCGGTTGCGGCTCAGCTGCACGGGGTTGTACTGGAACACCACCACGAGCGGCGGCAGGCTGAGGCCGAATTCCACGAAAGCGCCGCGCAGGATCTTGGGTTTGTTCGGAAAACCGTCGGTCACGGGGCTGCCTCCTTGTTCTCGGATTCTCCGGCAAGGGCCGGTTCCGCTTCAGTCCAAAGCTTCCCGATCTTCTCGAACTCCCGCCGGACCCCGCGCAGAATGTGCCGGCGGCTGATCGGGCCACCGTCGGCCGCCGCGAGGAACGCCGCGTTGAGCGCGATGTTTTTGATGCTGCCGCCTGCCACCGGGTACTCCCGGGCAATCAGGGTGAGGTCGACGTCCGGCGCGACGGGCGCCTGGGGAGGGAATATCGTCCGCCAGATCCGCAGCCGGTTGTCGGCATCCGGGAACGGGAAGTCCAAGACAAACCGCATCCGGCGGGTGAACGCCTCGTCCATATTCTGCCGAAGGTTGGTGGCCAGGACGACGATGCCCTCGTACTCCTCAATCCGCTGCAGGAGGTAGCTGGTCTCGATGTTGGCATAACGGTCATGGGCGTTTGACACATCGGTGCGCTTACCGTAAAGCGCGTCCGCCTCGTCAAAGAACAGGATCGCGTCGGCGGCTTCCGCCTCGCCGAAGATTTGCGATAGGTGCTTCTCCGTCTCGCCCACGTACTTGCTGACCACTCCGGAGAGGTCCACCGTGTACAGGTCGACCTCCAGCTCTTGGGCCAGCACCTCGGCCGCCATCGTCTTACCAGTTCCCGGGGGGCCGGTGAGCAGGACGCTGAGGCTCTTGCCGCGGCTGAGTCTCGTCCCAAACCCCCAGTTGCTGTGCACCCGGTCGAGGTGCCGCACCTGGCCGCAGATCTCGCGCATTTGTTCGATGAGCTCCTCGGGTAGCACCAGGTCCTCCCAGCGTGACCGGGGCTGCGTCCTGACAGCCAGTGCCCCGAGCCGCTGCCGGGACTGCTCACGGCAGGCGGCATACACGTCGGCCAAGGCCAGCGGACGCGGCTCCGGCTCCATCAGCCGCTCGTTGGCCGCCCGCTCGACTGCCGACGAAACCCGGTCGGGCGCCAGACGGAACCGAACGGCCAGGTCGGCCGCCCACGCCTCGGCGTCAGCTGTGTGGTCTAGCAAGACCTGAGACCACACGGCGGCTCTGCACGACACGTCCGGCAGCGGCACGGCAAAGGGCTGGAACACCGCACCGGGGAAGGGCTGCGGACCGGTCCACTCCGCCTCCCCGGACAGGAACACCAGCCTGCCGAAGTCGGCAATCGCTTCCACAAGAGCCATGAGCAGGGGCCCTGCATCTTCTCGCATCAGCATGTCCGCGCCGGCGACGTGGACGGCCGCTCCTTGGAGCAGCCCCTCCCGCAGAGCCGTTCGTACGGCCGACTCCACGGCCGGGCCGGGACCGCCCCAGTCCTGCAAGTTCAGGTCGAGCAAAGGCATATTCAGCCGGTGGCTGGTCTCTCGGGCAACCTCGAGCGGCCCGGAGGCGATGGGGCCATGCAAATGGAAAACCAGGGGCCGTCGGTCCGAACTGCGCTTCGCGGCCCAGCGCTCGGCCAGCATCAGCGGCCCTGGCTCGGATACCCTTCCCGGCCACCATGACCGGGAAGGGGCTGGGCGGTCCAGCCGGACACGTCCGATCAAGGCCGCATCGGGTTCGCTGTCGCCTAGCAGGAACTGGCAGATGCGCGGATCGAGCGTGAGGAAGCGTGAGAGGCCGGTCGACCCAGAGGGACTCTGGGGGTCGTCGACCGTCCGCAGGATCCTGTAGCGCAGCAACGGGGCCGTTTCGGTGAACATCCGTCGCGCCGCCCACCGCAAGTGCTCGGACGGCCAAAACAGCTCCAGTACCAGATCGACGCTGGGACGCTGACGGGTGATGTCGTCCTGGAGGTAGGCGTAGATCCGGTCATAGCTGCGGCGTAGCTCAGGAGCCAGGCACACCACCACTGCAGCCAGTTCCTGCCGCGAGAGCCCAAAAAGTTCACCGAGTGCTGGCAGCGGCAGCACGCTCCCTGTCGCATTGGTGCGTTCTGTCCGAGCATCGATCTCGGCGGTGAGCCGGTGCAGCGCGGCGCGCAGCTCATGGAGGACCGTGTCCTCTTGCGCTGCGGCAGTGGCTGCATCGTCGTCGGGGACAGCGGAATCCAGCAGCCACGCCACTTCCTCGCCGGTGACGCAGACGCTTCGTGAGAGCTGGGCCTCTCGCGGGGCCGACGCGTTTTGCAGGGCCATAGTGACGAGACGCATCCGGACCAGCAGGTCCAGTCGGCGCAGTTCGTCGGCCAGGTGCTCGAAGACGTCCTGGTACGGCAGGTGATCGGACCCACCGCACGGCTGCTCCGGCTGCTGTGGCGTCATGGTGTCACCTGGAACAGGAAGGTGCGGCGGAAGAGCCGAGAGACGTCCACCCTCACCTCATGGAGGCCCGCATTCAGGTCATCCGCGAGACGCACGGTGAAACTGTCCTCGCTCAGAACCAGGTCCTCCGTCACGGTCCTGCCGGCGCACTGCACTGTGGCCCGCTGGCCGGCCAGATGGGTGCCGGTGAAGGTGAGCACGGCACCCGCCGAACCGATCGTCGGGGACATCCCGGTGATGGTCGGGGGCTTAACCGCCGTCGCGACCCCCGGGACCTCGACTCGGCGGACCCGCGGGGCCGGTGTCTGCGCGCTGGACGGTCGACGGTCGAGTTGCACGGTGGACACCTGGTAGGGCACAGAAAGCCGGAAGGGTTTGGCAAGCGCCGTCCACAGTCCCCGCAGTTCCTCGGGCTCCAGGGCGCAGCTCGAGATCTGCAAGTGTTCACGGGCGTCGGTGAGGCCTGGGTCGAGGTATTTCCGAGGAACGACGGGGTTCTCGTGGAAGACGCGCATGGCCTCGCCCAGGACCTGGTGCGCGGCAACGTTTCCGTTGACTTCGTCGTTGGGGGCGTAGGGCGTCAGGAGGTAGGTGAGGTTCAGCGACAGGGGAGCGTCCACGATGCGGTCCGCGGATCCTGGCCGCAGCGCCCAGTCCGCGTTCTTGAGGAATGGGTTCTCTGCGATCTTGTAGAGAAACAGATTCACGCGGCGGTCACTGCCCTGCTCATCCGGCGCGAGGATGGTCACGGTCACGGTCGGTTGCAGCCCCATCTCCCCGACCAGGAGGTTACGCAGAGAGGCGCTGACCATGCCGATTGCCGTGGATGTGCTCATCGCAGGACCCCGATGTGCAGCCTGCTGACGTGCCTGCGCTCCCAGAAGGCGGCCCGGCAGCCGTCGGTGGGAACCCGCACCAGCACCGGTTCCATGACCACCCTGACAGGCGGCGCAGCGGCTGATGCGATCTGCTCCGTCGGCTCATCCGGAAGGGACCCGCGAGACACTGGGCTGTTCGCCACCAACCGCCCGTATGCCTGCTTGAAGGTGTGGGCCGAATCCATCGCGTCGGGTGGCGCGGTGGGGCTCTGTTGAAGGGCCGGAAGATTCTGATACGCGCTAAGGGGTCCGGGCCCGGGACTGGCAAGGGAAGAGCCTTGGAAGGCCCGGTGGTCCTCGTGTGCGGTGGACTTGGTCCGGTTGGACGTGACACCCCGTGCGTGGTCAGGCCGGATTTGGTGGTCCGGTTCCTTCAGATACTGGAACTCGGAGAGCGGCTCGGGACGCTCCGTCGGGGAGGGCCGAGACGAGACAGTCTGAATGGCATGGGTGGACTCGGGCGAGCGTGGCGGCTTTCCGGATGCCGGACGCGATGCCCACTTGGGGCCTGACGAGGCGGAGGCCGGCGTGTGGAGTGTTGAGCGCGGCGTCCCGGCCGTGGCTGTCGCCGCTGCATCCGCGCGGAGCACGTCGTCAGGCTCTCGGCTGAGGCGAGGAAGCGGGTCAAGGGCTGCGGCGTCCAGATCCTGCGCCGGACCGGCATTCCTCCCCTCCCCCGGCCGCCCGGGGCCGGCAGCCGGCACCTCGTTCTCGGAAGCCAAGCTATCTGCGGCGGGCCGAACGGTTTCACCCGGGATCGAGATGACGTCGGTTGGGACGGCGGAGAGCCGCGCCATCGGGTCAGTGGCCGGTGTCCCGGGGACGCTGTCCACTCGCGGCGTCGCGCGCGGGAGGCGGCGCTTGAAGGTGTGGGCCGAATCCATCGCGTCGGGTGGCGCGGTGGGGCTCTGTTGAAGGGCCGGAAGATTCTGATACGCGCTAAGGGGTCCGGGCCCGGGACTGGCAAGGGAAGAGCCTTGGAAGGCCCGGTGGTCCTCGTGTGCGGTGGACTTGGTCCGGTTGGACGTGACACCCCGTGCGTGGTCAGGCCGGATTTGGTGGTCCGGTTCCTTCAGATACTGGAACTCGGAGAGCGGCTCGGGACGCTCCGTCGGGGAGGGCCGAGACGAGACAGTCTGAATGGCATGGGTGGACTCGGGCGAGCGTGGCGGCTTTCCGGATGCCGGACGCGATGCCCACTTGGGGCCTGACGAGGCGGAGGCCGGCGTGTGGAGTGTTGAGCGCGGCGTCCCGGCCGTGGCTGTCGCCGCTGCATCCGCGCGGAGCACGTCGTCAGGCTCTCGGCTGAGGCGAGGAAGCGGGTCAAGGGCTGCGGCGTCCAGATCCTGCGCCGGACCGGCATTCCTCCCCTCCCCCGGCCGCCCGGGGCCGGCAGCCGGCACCTCGTTCTCGGAAGCCAAGCTATCTGCGGCGGGCCGAACGGTTTCACCCGGGATCGAGATGACGTCGGTTGGGACGGCGGAGAGCCGCGCCATCGGGTCAGTGGCCGGTGTCCCGGGGACGCTGTCCACTCGCGGCGCGTTGTCAGAGCGCATATGAGACTGGCTGGCCTCGGCCGGATGGGGGGACTGGGCTAGCGGCTCAACCGAGCTCAGTAGCCATGGGGCGGAAAGCGGCGCGCCGCTCTCGAAGAAGATCGATCGGGAGCAGCCCCAGTTCGTGACAGGCGAAGACGGCGCGAGGACGATTTCGGGGCCGCTCTCGTCAGGCACGCCGAGCAGCGTGCGCACCCGTGCGCGGTACCGGAACGGCCGCGCACCGTCAGCCAGCACCCCTGCGAGGTAACCCTCAGCGCTCACCGTCGAGCGCTTCGATCGCGCCGGAGAGAACCTCGATGTACATGCGTCGCTTGTCACGTGTCATCCCCATGATCTCCCGCTCGCTCCAGTGGTAGTGGAAGGCGAGGTGGTGCACTTCCTGGTACAGGAGCGAACGATCGGCGCGCAGGTCCCCGAAGAAGAAGCGCTGGATGTCGAACGGCGCGACGAAAACCCGTCTGCACTCGGCGCACGTGGCGTCCAGTGTCTGTTCGACCTTGGGCGCCACATATGCCATGCGCTCCTCGATCTCGGATCTGGCCCGCGCGGACAGTTCCGAGATTTGCTGCTTTGAGGGCGGTTCCTGGGTTCCGATGCGCTGAACACAGCGCGACAGCAGGAGCGTCAGCGTCTCGGCCTCGTTGTGGGCCAGCAGTGCGGAGAGTTCTTCCTGGTCCGAGCCATCCGGCAGCCGGAACCGAACCTCCGCTGAGGTGCGGTCGGTTCCGGGGAACGCCTCGACCGAGAGGGTCATCGTATGGACGGGCGTGTGCACCTTTGCCTCGTCGACCGGCACCTCGTTAAGGTCGAACTCGAGCGATACCCGTTCGCCGCAGTCGGGCCAGGGGCAGAACAGGTGAGCGCGGACAAGATCCCCAAAAGAGGTCCTGCGCAGCTGAAGCAGCAGGAAGTTCCGGTCGGCGACGAGCAGACGCCGTACCACCTCCGGAGGGACCGGGCTGATATCGCCCAGCCGCCGTACGCAGCGGCTGAGTACCTCGGTGACCGCACTCGCGGTCTGCTGTTCCGATGCGACGCCAGCCAGGAGTTCCTCCTCGCGCCCAGTCAGCACCGTCAGTTCGAAGGCGCGATGCAACCGCCCGGAAGCGTCCCAGTAACCGCCCGGCAGCACATGGCCCATGGAGCGCCTCCTAGGTCTCCTGCGGCTCTAGCACCGCGGTGTCCCGAACCCAGCCTTCGTTCTCCAGCTTGATCGTGGTGATCATCACTGCGTTCCCCGATGCGTCCAGTTGAGGCAGCGCCTGGTACTCCGAGACCCAACAGCGGAAGACGTTGTAGGCCAGCGCAATGCTGCCCTGCTGGTTGCACACCTCGATGGTGATGTCCTTCCGGAAGGTGGCCAAGGACATCGCCGCGTCGCCCTGGAAATTGTTGACGCGGTTGGCCCAGTCCTCGAAGGCAGTGTCATGGGTGACGCCCGCCTCGAGCGTAATCGGGTCGTACTTGCTTTTCCCCGGGATCTGGTGCGGTCCGCTCGCATCACCCCCCTCATACCAGGTCGTGACCTCCGTCGTTCGCTTCAACGCGCTGCACTTGCTGAGCGCTGCGACGTACTGTCCATCCCATTTGATCTTGAACCGGTATCCGAGATACGGGTCGAAACGCATGCTGTTGACGGTGAATCTGGCCATCGGCTGCTCTCCTCTCACTCGGCATTGCTGCTAGCCGGACGCCATGCCGGCCTTCTGGCTGATCTGCACGATCACGAACTCGGCTGGCTTCAGGGGCGCGAAACCCACCTGAACGTTCACGACGCCCGCGTCGATGTCTGCCTGTGTAGTCGTCTCTTTGTCGCACTTCACGAAGAACCCTTGGGTCGGTGTGGTTCCCTGGAAGGCCCCTCGTCGGAACAGGGTCGTCATGAACGAGCCGATGTTCAGACGCAGTTGCGCCCACAGTGCTTCGTCGTTGGGCTCGAAGACTGCCCACTGAATGCCGTAATAGATGCTGACGCGCAGCATGATTGCCGTCCGCCGGACAGGCACGTAGGCCCACTCCGGGTCACTGGCCACGGTACGTGCTCCGAAAGCGACCACCCCGACGCCGGGGAATCGGCGGATGACGTCTACGCCGATCGGGTTGAGGTTGCCATGCTGGACGTCGTTGACTTCGACAGCCAGCCCGACGGCACCGTTCAGTGACGCCTGGCTCCCGGCTGGCGCCTTCCATACTCCACGGGAAGCGTCGATCCGCGCGTACAGCCCTGCGATGTAGCCCGATGGCGGTACCAGCACCGGGTCCTTCGATCGCCCGGTCAGGTCAGGAGCCTTCACCCAGGGGAAGTAGAGCGCACCATAGGAGTTTGCGGAGGTGAGTCGCTTGCGGAAGACGACGGCCTTCTCTGCGGTGTCGGTGTCGGACCCTGTCTCCCCAATGTAGAACACTTCCTGAAGCGGCCGGTTTGCACAGTAGCCCATACCCAGATTCAGCATCTCGGCGCTGCCCACACCCGGAACGGCCAGGAGGCTGAAGTCGGTGAGGTTGTCGAGCTGTTGGAATGCGGTGGCGTACGTCTGAGCGGTCACCGAGGCAGTGGAGTCGATGCCGGG
>NZ_JBEXSZ010000220.1:0-9423 GCF_040613865.1 Streptomyces sp. NPDC006197
GCCGTCTTCGCCGCCTCCGACGTGATGGCGGCCGGCGCGCGGAGCGTCCTGCGCGAGGCGGGCCGCCGGGTCCCCGAGGACGTGGCCCTCGTCGGCGTCGACGACTCGGCGGTCGCCCGGCACATGGACCCGCCGCTGACGAGCGTGCGCCAGCCCATCGAGGAGATGGGTCGCACCATGGCGCGCCTGCTCCTGGAGGAGATCGCCTCGCCCGGCGGCGCGGACGAACAGCCGCGCCGGATGCTGCCGACCGAACTCGTCGTCCGCGCCTCCTCCTGACGCCCACCCGCGCCCCGTCGGCCCCGCCGGTGCCGAGATGCAGCCGCCCCGGGTGGCCCGGAGAATGGACACCGTACGGGGCCCGTACCCGCGAACAGGGCGCTCCCGACGGCGTCCGACCCGACAAGGGGGCGGTGGACGATGTCGCTGCGCAGGCCCGACCGGCCGCCCAAGGCGCCCGGTGCGCTGCGCACCTGGACCCTGGTGTACGTCCTGGTCGTGACCCTGCTGACCGTCGCGTACCTGGAGTTCCCCGCCCGGCACACCACCCTGTGGGCGCTCATCGGACTGAGCGGCGTCGCCGCCATCCTCGTCGGCGTCCGCCGGAACCGGCCCTCCCGGCGCTGGCCCTGGCTGGTGCTCGCCGCCGCCAACCTCGCCTTCGTGAGCGGCGACACCGCCTACAACGCCCTGGAGGCCTTCTTCGGCCAGACCAGACCCTTCCCGTCCATCGCGGACGCCCTCTACCTGGTCACCTACCCGCTGTTCGCGATCGGCCTCTTCGGATTCATCCGCTGCCGGGCCGTCGGCCGCGACCTCGGCGTCCTCCTCGACGCGCTGATCCTCACCTCGGGGCTCGCGCTGCTCTGCTGGGTCAACCTCATCACCCCGCTCGCCAGGAGCGAGGACATGACCTGGACCGAGAAGGCCATCTCCATCGCGTACCCCCTCGGCGACGTGCTGATGCTCGCGATGCTCGCCCGGCTCCTCGTCCCCGGCGGGCTGCGCTCCCGGTCCGTGCAGCTCCTCACCCTCGGCACCTGCGGCATCCTCGCCTCCGACGTCGTCTACGGCATCAAGCAGCTCGACGGCACCTGGCAGGTCGGCACCCCCTGGGACCTCGGCTGGGTCGTCTTCTTCACGGCCTGGGGCCTCGCCGCCCTCCACCCCTCCATGACCGGCCTCACCGAGCGCGCCCCCGAACCGGCCCCGCGCGTCGCCGAGCGGCGGCTCGCGCTGCTCGCCGGGGCCTCCCTCGTCGCCCCCACCCTGCTGCTCTTCCAGTCGCTGCGCCACGCGCAGAACAAGGACATCGCCGTCATCGCGATCTTCTCGGCCCTGATGTTCCTGCTGGTCCTCGCCCGGCTCTGGGGCATGATGGGCGACCACGGCAAGGCCGAGGCCCGTGAGCGCAGCCTCCGGGTCGCCGCCGCCTCCCTCGTCGCCGCCCTCAGCCCCCGCGAGGTCGCCGGAGCGGTCGAGACGGCCTCCGCGACCCTCTTCGGCGCCGGCACCTCCCACCAGGTCCTCCTCCTCGTCCGGGACCGCCGCGGCGGCCTCACCGCCGTGGCCACCTCGGAACACCCCTGGAGCTGCCGCACCGACGAGCTGATCCGGCCCCGCGGCACCCCCTGGTCCGAGCTGGTCGCCGAAGGCGCCCGGCTGCTCCCGCTGACCCGGCTCGACCCGTCCGTCGCCGCCGAGATCACGCCCGAGACCCACGTCCTGCTCTGCCCCCTGGAGCTCCAGGCCCCCTCCGGAGGCGAGCCACTGCTCGGCGTGCTGCTCTTCGCGGGATCCGAGAAGAAGCTCGCGGAGATCTCGGGCCCCGCCCAGTCCCTCGCCTCCCAGGCGGCCCTGGCCCTCGAACGCTTCGGGCTCAGCGAGGAGGTCAACCGCCGCACCAGCGAGGCCTACTTCCGCACCCTCGTGCACAACACCTCGGACGTCATCCTGATCCTGGACGACGACGACACCATCCGGTACGCCAGCCCCTCGGCCGAGTCCATGTTCGGCCGCTCCCTGCTCCCCGGCACGCCGCTCACCGAGCTCCTCACCCCCGCCGACACGGCGAGCGCCCTGCGCCTCGTCGCCGACGCGCGCGCCCGCGGCGCCGCCGACGCCCGGGACGACTGGAAGCTGGTGCACGGCGGCTCCGGGGAGCTGGAGGCCGAGGTCCGGTGCAGCAACCTGCGCGACGAGCGCACCGTCCACGGCCTCGTCCTCACCCTCCGCGACGTCACCGAGCAGCGGAAACTGGAGCGGGAACTGACCCACCGGGCGTTCCACGACTCGCTCACCGGCCTCCCCAACCGGGTCCTGCTCCTCGAACGCATCGAGCGGGCGCTGCTCCGCGGCCGCCGCGAGTCCACCCTGACCTGCATGCTCTTCGTCGACATCGACGACTTCAAGGTCGTCAACGACACCATGGGGCACTCCGTCGGCGACGAGCTGCTCGTCGCCGTCGCCCGCCGCCTCACCTCGGTCCTGCGGCTCACCGACACCGCCGCCCGGCTCGGTGGCGACGAGTTCGCCGTCCTCATCGAGGGGGCGCGCGAGCCCCGCGACGCCGAGGCCCTCGCGGCCGAGATCGTGCACACCCTCAGCCAGCCCTTCCCCCTCACCGACGGCGCCGTCTCCGTGTCGACCAGCGTCGGCATCGCGACCGTGCTCGACAGCGCCCACGCCGAGGAGCTCCTCGGCCACGCCGACCTCGCCCTGTACGCGGCCAAGGCCGCCGGCAAGAAGCGGTGGCGGCTCTTCCACCCCGAGCTCCACTCCCGGCTCGTCGCCCGCCACGAACTCCAGGCGGGCATGGACCGGGCCATCGCCGACCACGCCTTCGCCCTGCGCTACCAGCCGATCGTCGAGGTGGACGGCGGCGCACCGGCCGGTCTCGAAGCGCTCATCCGCTGGCCGCACGCCCGCCGCGGCATGGTGCCGCCCGACCAGTTCATCACCCTGGCCGAGGAGAGCGGCCACATCATGCCGCTGGGCGCCTGGGTCCTGGAGCACGCGGCACTCGACATCGCCCGCTGGCAGCGCGACAGCCCCGGCCGCCCCCCGCTGCGGGCCAACGTGAACGTCTCCGCCCGGCAGTTCCGCGACCCGGGCTTCCTCGAAGAGGTACGACGCGCCCTCTACTCCTCCGGACTCGCGCCCGGCTCGCTCGTCCTGGAGCTCACCGAGACCGTCCTCATGCGCAAGGACGCCCAGATCCGGACCACCATGTCCGCCCTCAAGGAGCTGGGAGTCGGCATCGCCATCGACGACTTCGGCACCGGCTTCTCCTCGCTCAGCTACCTCCGCGAGTTCCCCATCGACGTCCTCAAGGTCGACAAGTCGTTCATCGACGACATCACCACCGACCCGCAGCAGGTGGCGCTCGTGGAGGGCATCGTGCGCATCGCCGACGTCCTCGGCCTCCAGGTCGTCGCCGAGGGCATCGAGCACGAGGAACAGCGGGCGCTGCTCGCCGAGATGGGTTGCCGCTACGGGCAGGGCTATCTCTTCGCCCGCCCCATGACGGCCCCCCAGGCCGAGTCCTACCTGCACCGCGCCCCGCCCGCGGCCGCCCGGACCGGCGTCCGGGCCGCCGCCCGTCAGGCCGTCCGGCTCGCGGGCCCCGCCCCGGCCGTCCGCAGCACCGCCCGGCCCCCGCGCGAGCCCCGCTGGCGGGACCTGGAACACCTCCGGCGGACCAGCCTCATGTGCGACGCCGTCATCGACGAGGTCGACGGCCGCCGCATCCGGGTCGGCGACGACTGGCTCGTCGACTTCGCCTCCTGCAACTACCTCGGCTTCGACCTCGAACCCGCCATCATCGAGGCCATCGAACCCGAGGTCCGGAAGTGGGGCACCCACCCCAGCTGGTCCCGGCTCATCGGCAGCCCCCGGCTCTACCCCCGCATCGAGGAGCGGCTCACCGAACTCCTCGGCGCCCCCGACACCCTGCTGCTGCCCACCATCACCCTCATCCACCAGTCCGTCATCCCGCTCCTCGCCGGCACCGGGCAGGTCTTCGTGGAGGCACAGGCCCACCGCACCGTGTACGACGGATGCGTCAGCGCGCGGGGACAGGGCGCCGAGATCCACCGCTTCCGCGCCGACCGGCCGGAGGAGCTGGCGAGCCTGCTGCGCGGCGCGCCCGCCGACGCCGGCCGGCTCGTCTGCATGGACGGCGTCAACAGCATGACCGGCAACTACCCCGACCTGCCCGTCCTCGCCCGGACCTGCCGGGAGAGCGACGCCCTGCTGTACGTCGACGACGCCCACGGCTTCGGCGTCATCGGGGAGCGCCACGCCGACGAGAGCAGCCCGTACGGCTCGCGCGGCAACAGCATCGTCCGCCACCTCGGCGAGACCTACGACAACCTGGTCCTGGTCGGCGGCTTCTCCAAGGCCTTCTCCTCGCTGCTCGCCTTCCTCGCCGTACCGAAGTGGCTCAAGGACCACCTCAAGGTGGCGGCGGCCCCGTACCTGTACTCGGGACCCTCGCCGACCGCCTCGCTCGCCACCGCCCTCGCCGGACTCGACCTCAACGACGAGCGCGGCGACGAGATCAGGGCCCGCCTCTACCGCAGGACGTCCCGCGTCCTCGCCCATGTGCGGGGCCTGGGCATCGCCACCCCCAACACCGACGGACTGCCGATCATCGAGATCCCCCTCGGCGACGCCGGAGACCTCGACGCCGTCGCCACGTTCCTCTGGGAGCGCGGCATCTACGTGACGCTCGCGTCGTACCCGCTCGTCCCGCGCGACCGGGTCGGCTTCCGCGTCCAGATCACGGCCGCCAACACCGACGAGGAGATCGACCAGTTGTGCGCGGCCCTCACGGAGCTCGCCGCGCGGTTCGCCCTGCAGGCCGCCGGGTCCACCCGCCACGTCGCGGCCGGCCGGCCCACGGAGGAGTGATGGGCCGGACCCCGCCGGGCCCCCCGGAGGCGGGTCGGGCACGCCGCAACCGGGACGCCGACTGGAACGACTGGCCCGTCGCCGACTACCTCGCCGAGAACTACCGCAGGCTCCACCCCTGCGACATCGGCGTCATCCACCACCACGCCGCCGTCTACCGGCGCTTCGCCCCCGGCGGCCTGAGCCGCACCCTGGAACTCGGCGCCGGCCCCAACCTGTACCCGCTGATGCTCGCGGGCGCCGCGAGCCGCGGCGTCGACGCCCTCGAACCGAGCGCCGCGAGCGTCCGCTACCTGCGCGGACAGCTCGCCCACGGCATCGACGACAGCTGGCGGCCCTTCTACGCCCTGTGCCGCTCCCTCGACCCCGGCCTCCCGGCGGACTGCGCGGAGGCGCTCCGCCGGGTGCGGGTCGTCCGGGGCACCGCCGACGACCTGGTTCCCGGCACCTACGACCTCGCCTCGATGAACTTCGTCGCCGAGAGCGTCACCGAGGACTTCGGCGAGTTCACCGCCCTCTGCGACGCCTTCGTCCGGGCCGTCCGCCCCGGCGGCACGCTCCTCGCCGCCTTCATGGAACGCATGCCGAGCTATCGCATCGGGGCCGGCCCGGTCTGGCCGGCCTGCCCGGTCGACGAGGCCGCCCTGAGGGCCGTGTTCGCCCCCCGTACCACCGGGCTGCGGATCGTCGGGCTCGCGAAGGACCGCACCCTGCCCGAGTACGGGGACACCGGCGTCCTGCTGCTCACCGCGGAACGGCCCGCCACCTGACGCTCGGCCCGTCACCTGACGCCGGCCCGTCTCCGTCCGCCACGGCCCGTCTCCGTCCGCCACGGCGCCGTCAGGACAGCAGCTCCCGGTAGAGCGCCCCGTACCGGGAGGCGAAGCGCTCCGGGCCGAAGTGGTCCTCGACGAGGGCCCGCCCCCGCTCCGCGAGCATGTCCCAGGAGCGCGGCTGGTCGAGCAGCCACGCCAGCTGCTGCCCGGTGCGGCGCCCGTCGCCCGCAGGGGCCCGCAGCACGGCGTGGCCGAAGTCGGCGAACTGGGGGAGGTCGCTGAGGATCGAGGGCCGGCCCGTGGCCAGCGCCTGGAGCACGGTGAACGGGATGTCCGGAGTGCCGCCGAGTACGACCGGCGGATACAGCAGCACCTGGACGGAGGCGAGCAGGGCGTGCATGTCGTCGACGTACCCCCGCACCTCGACGTCGGGCAGTCCGGCCGCCCCGGCCCGCTCCCGCAGGGCCTCGTCGAGGGCCACGGTGTCCTGCCCCGGCCGTCCCCGCATCGCGAGCACCAGCCGGAACCTGGCCCCTTCCCGGTGGGCCTCCGCCGCCGCCTCGATGGCCGTCTCCGCCCCGCCGTGCGGATCGTGGCGTCCGGCGAAGAGGACCGCCGGGAACCCCTCCGGCCGCGGCAGGTACGGCCATTCGTCGAGGGCGATCATCGGCGGGACGACACGGACGTCGCCGAAGTCGGCGGCGCGCAGCAGACGGGCCATCGACTCGGAGAGGGCGACCGTCGTCCCCAGGGGCCGGGAAGGGCCGAGAAAGCGGTTGTCCGTCACGCCGGGCACGGTGTGCACGACCGGCCGCCCGCCGAACAGCAGCGGGCGCAGCCGGGAGAGGGCCGGGAAGGTGCGGCCGATGGTCAGGAAGGCGTGCACGAGGTCGACCCGGCGGGCGAACAGGGTCCCGGCGAGCGCGGACTGCATCCGCCCGGGGACGTGCGGCACGCCGTCCAGGGAGAGGAAGCGGACCGGCCGTCCGCGCTCCGGAGCGGACTGACGCCCTTTCGTCCACTGGGCGAACCACACGAAGTCCACGTCCGGCAGCGACCCGAGGACGTCGGAGGCCAGCCGCAGGGCACCGCCCTCCGCCCCGTTCAGCGGACCGCCGGTCAGGAGCAGGACCCGGGGCCGCTCACCGCGGCGCATCGGGCACCCCCGCGGCTGCCGGCGCGGAGGACGGGGCGAGCGGCCCGGTCACGGCACACCGCCGGCGGTCCGGGCCCTCGTGCCGCGCAGCCGGGCGAGGTCCCGGGAGACGGCCGTGTCCCCGGCCGCCGGCAGCAGGTAGACCTCGGGGGCGCGCGGAATGCGGCCCTCGGGGAACAGCGCGTCGGTCTGCGTCCGGTAGCCCCGGATCAGCTCCGCCTTCCGGTCGAGGTCCCGGTCCCAGGCGCGGGCCATCAGACGGTGTCGGCCGGTGAACTCCGCGTCGGCGGCGGCCGTCTGGTCGTACGGGAAGTCGCTGTAGTACACGACCCGGCGGCCGCTGCGCTCGGCGGCGGTCCGGGCCAGGACGTGGTCGGCGTGCCCGCCCACGCCGAGCGGCGCGAGCACCAGGCCGCCGGAGCGGGCGGGCAGCAGCGCCTCGATGGTCTCCCCGGCCACGCGCAGGGTCTCGGCGTCGTGCGCGGAGACCCGGCCCCGGGACAGGTGCAGCCGCCGGCACGTCGGGTACACGTGCGCCAGTTCGGGCAGCAGCGGGGCCAGCCGCCCGACGCCCGGACGGGCCCGCGGCAGCCGCCGGAACAGCCCGTCGACCAGGCCGACGTGGCGCCAGTCCACGCCGAGCAGCTCCAGGACCTGCCGGTCCTCCTCGCGACGGTCGGCGAACAGCTCCTCCGCGTCATCGGCCCGGGTCCGCCTCAGGTACCGGCGGGCGGAGAGGGTGTACGGCGGAGGCGCGGCCTCCGTGAACAGCGTGGCGACCGTCACCGGCGCCCGCCGCCCCGCCCAGCCGAGCAGCGCGCCGCAGGACAGCACGGCGTCGTCCAGGTGCGGCGAGAGCACGATCATCGGGACGTCGGAGTCGAGGACGGTCCGGACGAAGGCGGTCAGCGGGTCGTCTGCCATGACGCACCCCTCTTCCTCGGCCGCCGTGCGGCGGCGGGTGAGTCCAGAAGCCGGTGGGCCAGCGCCAGATAGCGGCCCGTCATCTCGTCCCACGCGTAGTGCTGCGCCGCGAGCCCGGCGCGGTGGCCGAGACGGCGGCGCAGCGCGGCGTCCGTGGCCAGCTCGGTCATCCGCGCGCCGAACGCCGCCACGTCGAACGGCGGCACGGCCACGTCGCCGTTGCCCCGCATCCAGCGCAGCGCGGGCAGGTCGAAGTGCAGCACGGGCTTGCCGTACGACATGCCCTCCAGGGCCACCAGGCCGAAGGTCTCGTGCCGCGACGGCATCACCAGGAAGGCGCTGTCGCGCAGCAGTTGGCGCTTGCGTTCCTCCCCCGCGTACCCCACCCAGTGGATCCGGGGCTCCGGGCCGGGGGCGTGCGCGGCGACGAGCGCGGCGAGGCGGCGTTCCTCGGCGGGGACGCCACTGCCCGCGAGCAGCAGGTCGAGCGGGGGCCGGGCCCGGACGTAGGCGTCGAGCAGCAGGTCGAGGCCCTTGACCCAGGTGTCGATCCGGCCCAGGAAGAGGATGAACTGTCCGGATCCGAGCAGGGACTCGTCGAGGAGGCGCTGGTCGACCCCGTCGGGGATGACCTGCACGTCGGCCCTGGGGCTGAGCCGGCGGATCGTCGATCCGTCCGCGGGGTTCAGCGCCACGACGTGCCGGTAGCAGCGCAGGCCGAGCCGCTCGACCAGGAGGAACGGGACGCGGTACCGCCGCCGCGGGGTCTCCGTGTGGCGGCCCTGGTCGATGCCGATCACGGGGGCGCCCGTCGTCAGGGGCAGGAAGCTCGTCGAGAACGGGGGCGTGAAGCTCTCCAGCCACAGGTCGTGGCGGATCCGGCGGGCCGCGAACGGCAGCAGCGCGAGGAACAGCAGCCGCCCGGCGCGCGGGCCCGCCCGGCCCACCGGGAGCCGGACGTAACGGATGCCGTTCCGGTCCTCGGTGCCGCCGCGCCGACCCGCCGTCACGACGGTCACCCGGAAGTCCTCGGCGAGCCGCCGGGCCACCTTGCCGGCCACCAGCGCTCCGCCGCTCCGGCAGGCGGGGGCGTCCGCGCCGTCGTAGACCGACACCACCACGTGCCGCCGCTCTCCGCCCGTGCCGCGTTCCGGCACGACGGCCGTCCGTTCCCGTTCCCGCAGCGCGTCGAGGATCCGCTCCAGGGCCGCTTCGGCCACCAGGGACGGAGCCTTGTCGCCGTCGAGCCACGCGATCCCCGGCAGCCGCCGTGACCAGCCGCGGCAGCGGTCCCACCAGGCGGCCGGCGAGCCCGCGGCGCTCTTCGGGCCGAGGCCCCACAGCGTCTCGGGACCGGACTCCACGAGGAGGGTGAGACCGTAGCCGCCGGCGATCCGGCGGAAGCCGGCCCCGCCGCCGGAGGCGGCGGGGAGGCCGAACCTCACCAGTTCGTCCAGCGGCCCGCGGTCCGTCAGGACCACGGCCTGCCCGCCGCGCGCCCGCGCCCGTGCCAGCAGCCGGGCCACGGCGATCCGCGCCGCGAGCTCGGCCGCGTCGACCCTGCTCACGATCGTGCCGATCGTGGCCGTCTTCCTCCTCCTCCAGCGGTACTGGCAGTCCGGCCTGGCCGCCGGCAGCGTCAAGGAATGACCG
>NZ_JBEXSZ010000221.1:0-9228 GCF_040613865.1 Streptomyces sp. NPDC006197
TCTGTGTGACTGCATTAAAGCCGTGTGCTCTCCCTATCTGTCGAGCCGGGCCTCCTCGGTGGTGGCGGCGGCCGTCCCGGCCGCCGGGGCGGGCGGGGTCGCCAGGGCCAGGGAGACGGCGGCGAGGGGGAGGGCGAGTGCGCTGCGCATGGAGATCACGGGGGTCCTTTCGCGCGTACGTGTCGCTTCGTCAGAACGGGTTCCTCACAAGGCGACTCATGCTACGGCGCCCCCGCGCGCCCCTCCCCCGCCTCGGGTCACCCGTCCGCCGGCCGCAGCGCCGCCACCGCGGCGAGCATGAGTTCCAGGGCGAACGGATAGCCGCTGTCGCGCATGTCGGCGGCGAGCAGGGGGAAGGTCGCGGCGATGTTCGGGTGGGTGTCGGGCGACAGCCTGCCGTAGACCGCGTGCCAGACCTCCGCCTCCTTCTCCTGGGCTGCGGGCGGCAGGGCGAGCGCGGCGGCGTCCTGGGCCGCGAAGGCGAGGGCCTGGTCGACGAAGGCGTGGTAGATCCGCACGGCGAGGCCGTCCGGGAAGCCGGCGGAGCGCAGGACGCCGAGGATCCGCTCGACGGCCCGGGTCTCGTACGGCCGGCCGGTGGTGCGGTGGGCCGCGAGGGCCGCCGCCTGCGGGTAGGCCTGGTAGCAGCCGTGGATGCGGAGTCCCAGCTCCCGGAGGTCCGTTCGCCAGTCGCCGGTGGCCGTCCAGCCCTCCTGCGCGCGGCCGATGATCTCGTCGGCCACGGCGAGGAGCAGCGCGTCGGTGTTGCGGAAGTAGCGGTACAGGGCCGTGGGGTCGGCGCCGAGCGCGGCGCCCAGCCTCCGTACCGACAGGGCCTCCGCGCCGTGCCGGCCGATCAGGCGCAGCGCGGTCTCGACGATGAGCCGCTCCGAGAGGACGGCGCCCTGCTTGGTGGGGCGGCGGCGCTGCCGCCTTCCTTCGGGGACCACGCGTTCGGACATGGCCGGACCTTACGTCAACACCATTGACGTGTAAACGGTCCGCCCGCTTGCATGGCGCCCACCAACCCACACCCCATGTTCTGGAGCGCCCATGACCACGGCCGATCTGGTCTTCACCCGCGGACCCGTCTTCACGGCGGACCCGGCCCGCACCCGTGCGACCTCGCTCGCCGTCGTCGGCGAGCGGATCGCGGCGGTCGGCCACGACGAGGTGCGGGACCTCGTCGGCCCCGGCACGGAGGTCGTCGACCTGACGGGGAAGCTGCTGCTCCCCGGCTTCCAGGACGCGCACATCCACGCCGTCTCCGGCGGCAAGGAGCTGGCCGAGTGCGATCTCACCGGCACGGTCGGCGTCGCCGACTACCTGGCACGGATCCGGGAGTACGCGGACGCCCACCCGGAGCACGCCTGGATCACCGGCGGCGGCTGGTCGATGGAGAGCTTCGAGGGCGGACTGCCCACCCGGCAGCTGCTCGACTCCGTCGTCCCCGACCGGCCGGTCCTGCTGTCGAACCGGGACCACCACGGCGCCTGGGCCAACTCCCGGGCGCTCGAACTGGCCGGCATCACCGCCGCCACCCCCGATCCGGCCGACGGGCGGATCGAGCGGGAGGCGGACGGCTCCCCCAGCGGCATGCTCCAGGAGGGAGCGATCGGGCTCGTCGCCCGGCTGGTGCCGGCGACCACCGCCGAGGACCGCCTCGCCGGTCTGCTGCGCGCCCAGAAGCTGCTGCACTCGCTCGGCATCACGGCCTGGCAGGACGCGCTGCTCGGCTCCTTCGGCGGCATGACCGACCCGTCGGAGGCGTACCTGACGGCCGCCGGCGACGGTTCGCTGACCGCCCGGGTGACCGGGGCGCTCTGGTGGGACCGGGAGCGGGGCTCCGAGCAGATCCCCGAACTGGTCGCCCGCCGCGAGAAGTTCAGCCTCGGCCGGTTCCGCGCCGGCTCCGTGAAGATCATGCAGGACGGCATCGCGGAGAACTTCACGGCCGCCATGACCGCCCCGTACCTGGACGGCTGCGGCTGCGCCACCGCCAACAGCGGGCTGAGCTTCGTCGATCCCGGGGCGCTGCGCGGGTACGTGACCGAGCTCGACGCCCTCGACTTCCAGGTCCACTTCCACGCCCTGGGCGACCGGGCCGTCCGCGAGGCCCTGGACGCGCTGGAGGCCGCGATCGCCGCGAACGGGCGCCGCGGCAACCGCCACCACCTCGCGCACCTCCAGGTCGTCCACCCCGACGACCTGGCGCGGTTCGCGACGCTCGGCGCCATCGCCAACATCCAGCCGCTGTGGGCCGCGCACGAGCCGCAGATGGACGAGCTGACCATCCCGTTCCTGGGCCCCGAACGCGCCGCCTGGCAGTACCCGTTCGGCGATCTGGTACGGGCCGGGGCCACCCTCGCCGCCGGCAGCGACTGGCCGGTCAGCAGCCCGGACCCGATCGCGGGCATCCACGTCGCCGTCAACCGCCGCGACCCCGAGGCCGCCGACGACCGGGTCTTCTACGCCGAGCAGCGCCTCGACCTCACCACGGCGCTCGCCGCCTACACGGCGGGCACCGCGCACGTGAACGGTCTCGACGACACCGGCAGCCTGCGCCCCGGCCACCTCGCCGACCTGGTCGTCCTGGACCGCGACATCCTCACCGGCCCGCCGGAGGAGATCGCCGAGGCCCGGGTGGAGCGGACGTACGTGGGCGGGCGGTTGGTGCACGCGGTCTGACCGGGCCTCATCCGCGAAGCGACGACGCCCGGACGTCAAGACGCGTCGGTACGAGCGTCCCGGCGGGCTCCCGGCGGCCGTGCTCCAGGACCGCGACGAGGTGCTCGACGCCGGCCTCCGCGACCGCCTCGGGCCGCAGGCTCAAGGTGGTGACCGGCGGGTCGGTGTGGAGGGCCGTGGCGTCCTCGCTGACCAGGACGACCAGCAGGTCGTCCGGGACCTCGTAGCCGTGGCGGCGCGCCGCCTCCAGGACGAGGGGCGGGCTCGCCTCGGCCACGACCAGGAGGGCGTCGGGGCGCTCCGGCCCGTCGGCGGTCAGGGCGGTCTCGACGCCGCGCACCACCGGCCCGTTGCCGGCCTCCTCGACGCGCACCGTCCGTTCCGGCAGGCCGTGGGCGGCGCACCACTCCCGGTGGGCGGTGGACACCTCGGTGTGGAAGCGGGTGGCGCTGTCCGGTACGACGAGGACGGGCCGCCGGGCTCCCTGCTCCCGGAGGTGGTCGAGGGCCTCGCGGACGGCGCCGCCCGCGTCGACGTCCACCCAGTAGGCCCCCGGCATCCCCTCGACGGAGCGGTCCGTGAAGACGGGGATGCCGGCGGCGAGGAGGCCCTCGACGACCGGATCGTCGGCGACGGGGTCGGCGACGACCACCGCGTCGAGGGACAGGTCGGCCCACTCGCTCTGCAGGGAGCCGGCGGGCAGCAGCACCACGGCGTAGCCGCGGCGCAGCGCGGTGGCCGCGGTGGCGCCGGTCAGCCGGGCGAAGTACGGCGACTCGAGAAAGGTCCAGGGAGTGGCGGCGAACTCGCCGACCACGTATCCGATCAACCTGGCCCGTCCCGCGCGCAGATGGCGCGCGGTGGCGTTGGGCCGGTAGCCCATCCTGCGCGCGGTCTCGCGGGCCTTCTCCCGTACCTCGGGGGAGAGCCTGCCGGTGCCGTTGAGCGCCGCCGAGACGGTCGTCTTGGACAGGCCCGCCTCGCGGGCCACGTCGACGAGGCGGACGCGCGGGGTGGGCGGCGAGGGCTGCCCGCCGTGCCGTGGAGCTTCGGTCATGGGGGTGATGCTGCCACCCCCGCGACCTCCGCAAAACCGTTCCCGCAAAGTCGGGTGCGGGTCTTGTGCGGGAACGTTCCCGCACGAATACTCGCTCCATCCCCCGAGCCCGTCACTACACCCGTAAAGGGGTGGGTCCCATGCGCATGCCCAGAGCCCTCGCGCTTCTCGTCTGTACCGCCGCGCTCGCGGCCACCACCGGCGCCTGTTCCGGCGCCACGGTCCCGCCCGCGGCCGGCGGCGGCGCGGACTTCAAGGTCAGCCCCACCTCACCGCCCGCGCAGGGCCCGCTGGACTCCTTCACCTGGTCCCTGTATGCCGAGCCGTACACGCTCGACTACGCCCTCGCCTACGACTACCCGCCGAACACCGTCCTCGCCAACGTGTGCGAGCAGCTGCTCCGGGTCACCCCCGACATGAAGATCGTGCCCGGCCTCGCCGTGAAGTGGTCGCGACCCGACCCGCGCACCCTCGTCTACACCCTGCGCCCCGGCGTGAGGTTCCACGACGGCACCGTCCTGACCGCCGACGACGTGGTCGCCTCCCTGAAGCGCCAGATGGACCCGAAGACCGGCTCCCCCTGGGGTTCCGCCTTCAAGACCGTCGACGCCGTCGAGAAGACCGGCCCCCTGGAGGTGACGATCCGCCTCGGCAAGGCGGATGTCCTCTTCCACGAGCTGATGGCCGCCTCCCCCGGCACGATCGTGAGCGCCGCCTCCCTCGCCGAGGAGGGCAAGGACTACGGCACCCCCAAGGGCAAGCTGAACTGCACCGGTCCGTACGCACTCGACAGCTGGGCCCAGGGCGACAGCATCACCCTCAGGAAGCACACCGCCTACTGGGACAAGACGCTCGCCCCCAAGTCCGAGAAGGTGAGGTTCACCTTCGTCGAGGACCCGGCGGCCCGCTCCAACGCCTTCCTGTCCGGCACCGCCGACGGCGGCTACATGGTCCCGTCCTCCTCCTTCGCCCAGCTGCGCGCGAGCAACAAGGGCACGCTCCTCTTCGGCCCCAACACCGCCACCGCGAACCTCGCGGTCCTCGACTTCCACGGCGCGCTCGGCAACCTCAAGGTCCGCAAGGCCCTGTCGATGGCCCTCGACCGGAAGAACATCGTCAAGGCCGCGGCCGGCGGCGTCGGCGTCCCCGCCAAGGCCCCCGCCGCGCGCGGCGCCTGGGCGCTGGCCCCGGAGAGGACGGCAGAGCTCTTCGACACGCTGCCCGAGCCCGCGTACGACGTCGAGGCGGCGAAGAAGCTCGTCGAGGAGGCCCACGCGAAGGGCCGGACGGTCACCCTCGTCACCAGCACCCTCGCACCCGAGATCAGCGTCGTCGCGAACGCCGTCCAGGCCGCGGGCCGCCAGATCGGCCTGAACGTCGTGCTGAAGCCGGTGTCGCCCGACGCGTACAGCGGCATCTTCGTCGACCCGGACGCGCGCGAGGGCCTCGACCTCGTCATCACCAACGGCTACGACAACACGCCCGACCCGCTGGAGTTCTACCAGTACCTGCGCACCGGCGACTTCGGGAACTACGGCCGCTGGTCGAACGCCGAGTTCGACGTCGCCTTCGACCGGGCGAACTCCGAGCCCGACCCGGTCAGGCGCGCCGAACTCACCGCGCGGCTCCAGAAGATCGCGCTCGACGAGTTGCCCGTCATCCCCGTGTACGAGGCGCCCTACTCGGTCTTCCTCGGCAAGCGGATCACCGGCGCACCGACCGGCATCGCCCAGCTCTACTTCCCGTGGGCCGCGACGATCGGGGCCTCGAAGCGATGACGCGCTACCTCGTCGGACGGCTCCTCGGCCTGGCGGCGGTGCTGTTCGTGACCTCCCTCGTGGTCTTCGGCTCCGTCCATCTGGCCCCCGGCGACCCGGTGTCGTTCCTGCTGCACGGCCGCCCCGCGACCCCCTCGGCCGTGGCGGCCCTGCGCGCGGAGCACCACCTCGACGACCCGCTGGCCACCCAGTACGCGAAGTGGCTCGGCGGAGTGCTGAGCGGGGACTTCGGCCGCTCCGCCCAGTACCACCAGGACGTGGCCTCGCTCATCGGCTCGCGCCTCACCGGCACCGCCCTGCTCGTCGGCTGCGCCGCCGTGCTCGTCGCGGTGCTCGGGGTCTCCGCGGGCATCCTCGCCGCCCTGCGTCCCGGCCTGCCGGACCGGGTGGTGCTCATCGGCACCGGAGTGGCCACCGCCACGCCCTCGTTCGTGACGGCGATCGCCCTCGTCTCGCTCTTCTCCGTCCAGCTCGGCTGGTTCCCGGGACCCGGCGGCGGGACCCCGGCGGGGCTCTCCGAGCGGCTGTACCAGCTGATCCTGCCGGCCGTCGCCCTGGCGCTGTCCTTCGCGGGACTCCTCGCCCGAGTGACCCGCTCGGCAATGCTCGACGAACTGGGGCGCGAGCACGTCGAGGTGGCACGGGCCCGGGGCGTCGCCGGCCGGTCCGTGGTCCGCCGGCACGTGCTGCGCAACGCCCTCGGGCCCGTCGTCACCGTCGGCGGCACGATGCTCGCCGGCCTCCTCATCAGCACCTCGATCGTCGAGACCGCCTTCGACGTCCCCGGACTCGGCTCCCTGCTCGTGCAGTCCGTCACCGCCAAGGACTTCGCGGTCGTGCAGGCGATCACGCTGCTCAGCGTCGCGGCCTTCGTCCTCGTCAACCTCGTCGTCGACCTGCTCGCCCCGCTCATCGACCCCCGTCTCTCCCTCGGGGAAGGCTCCTCATGACCTCCACCACCTCCGCGGTGCCGTACCGCAGACCCGGGCTGCGCGCCCTGCGCCCCTTCGGCCGGGGGCCCCTCTTCGCGGTCTCGGTCGCGATGCTCGCCGCGCTCGTCCTGGTCGCCCTGCTCGCCCCCGTCCTCGCCCCGTACGACCCCGAAGCGCTCGACCTGTCGGCGAGTCTCGTCGGCACCACCGGCGACCATCCGCTCGGCACCGACCAGTCGGGGCGGGACGTCCTGTCCCGACTGCTCCACGGCGCCCGCACCGGGCTGCTCGGGCCGCTGCTCGTCGTCGGCGTCTCCACCCTGCTCGGCACCCTCCTCGGCGTGGTGGCGGCCTGGCGCGGCGGCTGGGTGGACACGCTGCTGTCCCGGTCCATGGACCTCGTCTTCGCGATCCCCGGTCTGCTGCTCGCGATCCTGCTCGTGTCGGTCGTCGGCGAGGGGCTCACCGCGCCCGTGATCGCCATGTCCGTCGCCTACACCCCGTACGTGGGCCGGCTGGTGCGGGGCATCGCGCGGCAGGAGAAGGCCCGGCCGTACATCGAGGCGTATGTGGTGCAGGGCTGGTCCGGCTGGACCGTCTCCGTGCGCCACCTGCTGCCCAACATCGCGCCGACGGTCTTCGCCCAGTCCGCGATGAACTTCGGGTACGCCCTGATGGACCTGGCGGCCCTGTCCTTCCTCGGCTTCGGCGTGCAGCCGCCGGCCGCCGACTGGGGCGCCATGATCAACGAGGGGCAGGCGGCCGTCCTGCAGGGGGCGATGCTGCCGGCCCTCGCGCCCTCCGCGTGCATCGTGCTCGCCGTGGTGGCGTTCGGCGTCGTCGGCGAGGGGCTCGCCGACCGGATCGCGAAGCGGGAACGGTGAACGGCATGCACGAACACGGCGAAACCGCGCCGGTCCTGGAGATCGAGGGCCTCGGTGTCCGCCTGGCCGGCAACCGGGCCGCCCGGCCGATCCTGGACGGGGTGGGCCTGACGGTGCGGCCCGGGGAGACGGTCGGCCTGGTCGGCGAGTCCGGCTCCGGCAAGTCCGTGGCCTGCCGCAGCGTCCTCGGACTGCTGCCCGCCGGCGCCCGCACCGACGGGGAGGTCCGGGTCGCCGGGCGGAACGTCCTCGCGATGAACCGCGCCGAGCTGACCGCGCTGCGCGCCCGGCAGGTCTCCATGGTCTTCCAGGACCCGCGCGCCTCCGTCAACCCGCTGCGGCGGGTGGGCGACTTCCTCACCGAGGGACTGCGCGCGGCCGGGACGCCCGCCGCCGAGGCGACCGCCCGCGCCGAGGAACTCCTCGACGCGGTCGGCATCCGCGACCCGCGCGGCGCCCTGCGACGCCATCCGCACCAGTTCTCCGGCGGCATGCTCCAGCGGGTCGTCATCGCGGCGGCCCTCGCGAGCGAGCCGGCCCTCCTCGTCGCCGACGAACCGACGACGGCCCTCGACGTCACCACGCAGGCCGAGGTCGTCTCGATCCTGGCCCGGCTGCGGGCCGAGCGGGGCACGGGCATGCTGTTCGTCACCCACGACCTCGAACTGGCCGCCGCCGTCTGCGACCGGGTGTACGTCATGTACGCGGGCCGGATCGTGGAGACCCGGTCCACGGACGAGCTGTTCGACGCGCCGCGCCACCCGTACACGGCGGGTCTGCTGGCCTGCACCCCGCGTCTCGAACCGGGCACGCCGGTCCCCCGGCCCATCCCGGGCCGCCCCGTCTCCCTCGCGGAGGCGCCGCCCGGCTGCTCCTTCGCCGCGCGCTGCGCCCACGCGCTGCCGCGCTGCGCCGAGGAGACGCCCGCGCTCGTACGCCACGGGGACGGGCTCGCCGCCTGCCACCGTGCCGAAGAAGGGATCACGCTGTGACCGTCCTGCTCGAAGACGGCCTGGTCGTCGACGGACTGCGCAAGCGGTACGGGGACCACACGGCGGTCGACGGCGTGTCCTTCGTGCTCGCGCCCGGGTCCTGCCTCGCCCTCGTCGGGGAGTCCGGCAGCGGCAAGACGACCACGGTCCGGATGCTCGTGGGGCTGGAGCGCCCGGACGGCGGCACGGTCCGCCTCGGCGGCCGGGACCGCTCCACGCGGGCCCGGGGCCGGGCCGAACGGCTCGCCAGGGCCCGGGAGATCCAGATGGTCTTCCAGGATCCGTACCTCTCGCTCGATCCCCGGGTGACCGTCTCGGGCTGCCTGGACGAGGTCCTGCGCCTCCACACCGGCCTCGGCCGGGACGGGCGCCGGGCCCGGGTCGCCGAGCTCCTCGACCAGGTGGGGCTCGGCGCGCGCGAGGCCTCGGCCCTCCCCCGGGGCCTCTCCGGCGGGCAGCGCCAGCGCGTGGCGATCGCGCGCGCCCTCGCAGTGGAGCCCGGGGTCCTCGTCCTCGACGAGGCGGTCGCCGCGCTCGACGTGTCGATCCAGGCGCAGATCCTCGAACTCCTCGGCGCGATCCGCCGCGAGTCGGGCATCGGCTACCTGTTCGTCACCCACGACCTGGCCGTGGTCCGGCACGTCGCGGACGAGGTCCTGGTGCTGAAGTCCGGCCGGGTCGTGGAGACGGGCCCGACCGCGCGCGTCCTGGACGCGCCGGAACACCCGTACACCCGGCTCCTGCTCGACTCCGTCCCCCGGCGCGGGCGGCGGCCGGCGGGGCGGTGACGCGCGGGCCGGGGCCGGGATCAGCCAGGCGAAGTTGACCAGGAACATGATCACGGAGGCGAGCGCTCCGGCGACCGAGGAGATGAGGATGTCCCGGTTGTAGACGTGG
>NZ_JBEXSZ010000222.1:0-9192 GCF_040613865.1 Streptomyces sp. NPDC006197
CGTGTAGCCGCCGCCGCTCTTCACGGCCTTGATGTCGACGGGCGAGACGGCGTTCTTGGGGCCGATCTTCGTCTCGCAGGCGTAGTCGACGTCGAGGCCCCCGTCAGCAGGGCGGTGGAGAGACGTAACGACCGAGAGAGTGGCATGAACGGCTCCTGTGGGGTGCGGCCCCCTCTTTGGGAGCGCTCCCATATGATGGAAGGTCGAACGACGGTCGACGGGCCGGGGATCTGGAGCGCACAGTAGTGACGGCTGCCGACACCGTCAACGGGCGCCCGTCGGAAAGCGGTACCGGGTCAAGCCGTGGGCACCGGGAGCCAGCGGGGTAACGTTCGCGTGATGACACAGGCGGCCCGACCGCCGATACGCGGAAGGACCCGATCCTGAACCCCCAGCTCGCGGAGACGTTGTCCGCGGCTCTGCTCGTTCTCGTGCTGGCCTGCGCGGTCGTCCGCCCCTTCGGATGGCCGGAGGCGGTCGTCGCCGTCCCGGCCGCGGCGCTGGTGATCGCCACCGGGGCCCTCTCCTTCGACGACGCGCTGGCCGAGGCGGAACGGCTCGGGCCGGTGATCGGTTTCCTGGCGGCCGTCCTGGTACTGGCTCAGCTCTGCGACGACGAGGGGCTGTTCCAGGCGTGCGGGGCGTGGATGGCGCGTACGGCGGCGGGCCGGCCACGCCGACTCCTCGCCCAGGTGTTCCTGGCCGCGTCGGCGATCACGGCCGTGCTCAGCCTGGACGCCACGGTGGTGCTGCTCACCCCGGTGGTGTTCGCCACCGCGGCCCGGATCGGCGCCCGCCCCAAACCGCATGTGTACGCCTGCACCCACCTGTCGAACACGGCCTCCCTGCTGCTGCCCGTCTCCAACCTCACCAACCTGCTGGCCTTCACGGCGAGCGGGTTGAGCTTCACCCGGTTCGCCGCGCTGATGGCCCTGCCGTGGGCGGCGGCGATCGGCGTCGAGTACCTGGTCTTCCGGCGCTTCTTCGCCACCGACCTGGACGCCGGCGCGCAGGCCCCCGCCGCCGTCGAACCCCCGCCGCTGCCGCTGTTCGCCCTGGTGACCGTGGGATGCACGCTCGTCGGCTTCGTGCTGACCTCGGCGGTCGGCGTCGACCCGGCGTGGGCCGCCCTGGCAGGGGCGCTGGCCCTCGCCGTACGGGCCCTGATCCGGCGCCGCACCACGCCCCGGGCGCTGGTCCGCGCCGCCTCCGTGCCCTTCCTCGCCTTCGTCCTGGCCCTCGGGATCGTGGTCCTGGCGGTGGTGGACAACGGTCTCGACGACGCCCTGGGGCACCTGATCCCCGACGGCGCCGGCTTGCCGGAACTGCTCGCCCTCGCCGGACTGGCCGCCGTCCTCGCCAACGTCATCAACAACCTGCCCGCGGTCCTGGTACTCCTGCCGCTGACCGCCCCCTCGGGGCCCGGCGCGGTCCTCGCCGTGCTGCTCGGGGTCAACATCGGACCCAACCTCACCTACGCCGGCTCGCTGGCCACCCTGCTGTGGCGACGCATCGTCCACGCCCACGACGGCGAGGTGGAGCTCAAGGAGTTCACCCGGCTCGGCGTGTACGCGGTCCCCGCGAGCCTGGCCGCCGCCGTACTGGCACTGTGGCTCTCGCTGACCGTCATCGGAGGAGGCTGACCCCATGGCCGTGGTCGTCTGGATCGTCGAGGGCACCTGGCCCGCCTGTGTGGACGCCGCCCGCGCCCACACCCCCGCAGGCACCGACACCGTCCTGCTGCACGTCACCCCGGCCGACGTCCCGGGCGCGGCGCACGGAGCCTTCGCCGGACTCCTCGGCCGCGGCCACCCCGCGGGGCACCGCCCGGCCGAAGGCTGGGGCAGGGACCCCGGCACACGCCTGGAACACCTCGCCGCCGCCTCCGCGCAGCAGCTGCTCCAGGACGCCGCCGACCGCCTGGACCGCCCCTGCACCCGCACCGAGCGCACCGGACGGGTCGAGCACGAGGTCGTCGCCGCGGCCGAAGGCTGCGACCTGCTGATCCTGGCCCGCGACGGCGACCGCACCCACCTCGGACCGCACAGCCTCGGCCCCGCCGCACGCTTCGTCGTCGACCACGCCCCCTGCCCGGTCCTGCTGGTCTGGCCCGAACCGCCGCCGGGGCTGCCCGCCATGCCGCCTCCGCCCCCCGGCCCCACGGGCTGAGGAGCGACGAAGACGCGGACGTCCCGGGCGCCGAGACCGACCGCCCCGGGCGGGCGGCACCGGCCGTCACACCCGAGCGGTCGGTTCAGGCGTCCGGGAGGACCTCGAAGTCGGCATGCAGTCGTCGGTGGTGGTCCACCTGCCGCACCGGGCCGGTCAGGGTGACCCGGGCGACCAACCGCGGCGCCGTGCTGGAGGCGCTGAGCCTCAGCTCCACTTCCCCCGGTTCCACGATGCGCTCCCCGGTCCTGCCGGTGAACGACGCGAGGTCCGCGGGGACGACCGAGCGGATCCGCTTCCTCTCGCCCGGCGCCAGGTCGACACGCAGGTACCCGATGAGTCTCTGCACGGGCTGGACCACGGAGGCCACCGGGTCGTGCAGATACAGCTGGACGAGTTCGGTGCCGGCGCGGTCGCCGGTGTTCGCGACGGTGAGGGCGAGCCGCACTTCGCCGTCCGTGGGGACCTCGGTGTTCTCGACGTCCAGGCCGCTCCAGTGGAAGGTGGTGTAGGTGAGGCCGTGTCCGAAGCCGAAGGCCGGAGTCGGATCGATGCTGGAGGCCTCGCCCGCGTGTCCCAGGCGGGAGGCCAGATAGGTGGACGGCTGGGCACCCGGGTGGCGCGGCACGCTGACGGGCAGTCGGCCGCTCGGGTCGGTCCGTCCGCCGAGGACGGAGGCGATGGCCGCGGTTCCGGCCTCGCCGGGGAAGAAGGACTGCAGGACGGCGGCGGATTCGTCGGCCGCGCGGCCGAGCGCGTAGGGCCGGCCGGCCAGCAGGACCGTCACGACCGGTGTCCCGGTGTCGAGGAGGGCGTCGAGCAGCTGCTGCTGTGCTCCGGGGAGGACGAGGGACTCGGCGTCGCAGCCCTCGCCGCTGGTGCCCCGTCCGAAGAGCCCGGCGCGGTCACCGAGGGCCGCCACGACGATGTCGGCGCGGCCGGCGAGTTCGAGGGCCTCGGCGAAGCCCTCGGTCCCGGCGTCGTCGATGCCGGTTCCCCGTGCCACGAGGACCTCGGCGTCGGGAAACTCGGCCACGAGGGCCTCGCGCAGGGTGGGCAGGCCGATGCCGAGAGGGGTGTCGGGGTGCTGTCCGCCGACGTGGACGGGGAAGGAGTAGCAGCCGAGGACGGCCGTGGGAGTCTCGGAGTTGGGGCCGATCAGGGCGATCCGGCGAGGAGTTCGCGGGTCGAGCGGCAGGGTGCCGTCGTTGCGGAGCAGTACGACGGCCCGTTCGGCGATGCGGCCGGCCAGCTCGCGGTTGGCGGCCGGGTCCAGGTCGACCGTGCCCCGCAGGGCGTCGGGGTCGGCCGCGGTGTCGGCACCGCGCAGGGCCGGGGGGACCGGGCTCCAGTCGGGGTCGAGGAGCCCGAGCCGGATCTTCTGCAGGAGGACCCGCCGGACCGCGCGGTCCACGAGCTCTTCGGACACGTCTTCCTGCCGGACCGCCTCCAGGAGGGGGGCGCCGAAGGTCTTGACGGTGGGCAGTTCCACGTCGACGCCGGCGGCGAGGGCCGCCCCGGCCGCTTCGCCGAACGTGCCGGCGACGCCGTGCAGGATCTTCAGGAACGCGATGCCGAAGTAGTCGGCCACGACGGTGCCGGTGAAGCCCCAGGTGTCCCTGAGGAGTCCGGTGAGCAGTCGCTCGTCGGCGGCCGAGGGGATGCCGTCGGTGTCGGTGTAGGCGTGCATCACCGACCGGACGCCGCTCTCCCGGATCGCCATCTCGAACGGAGGCAGGACCACGTCGGCGAGCTCCCTGGCGCCCATGCCGACCGGGGCGAGGTTGCGGCCCGCCCGGGACGCGGAGTAGCCGGCGAAGTGCTTGAGGGTGGCGACGATGCCGGCGGACTCCAGCCCCAGGACGTAGGCGGTGGCGATCGTCCCGACGAGGTACGGGTCCTCGCCGATGGTCTCCTCGACGCGCCCCCAGCGGGCGTCGCGGACGACGTCGAGGACGGGGGCGAGGCCCTGGTGCACGCCGACCGCGCGCATGTCGCGGCCGATGGCGGCGGCCATCTCCCGTACGAGCGCGGGATCGAAGGTGGCTCCCCACGAGAGGGGGACGGGATAGGCGGTGGCGCCCCAGGCCGCGAAGCCCGCGAGGCACTCCTCGTGGGCGACGGCCGGGATGCCGAAGCGGTTCGCGGCGGTGATCCGCGCTTGCGTCCGCATCAGGGAGAGCGCGCCGAGCGCGGGGTCGACGGGCACGGTTCCGAAGGGCCGGGTCAGCTGGCCCAGCCCGTCGGGCAGCAGGTCGTCGAGCTCGACCGGCTCCTCCATGTCGTGCTGGTGCGGCGCCACCTCGGCGCCCTCGTCGGACGCCCCGACCCACACGCCGAAGAGCTGGGCGGTCTTCTCCTCGAGGGTCATCGCGTGGATCAGCGCGTCGGCACGAACTTCGGCGCTCAGCGCGGGGTCGCGCCAGGCGGGGTACGGGTCTTGGGGCTGGGTGGCCACGGTGCCGGTCATTTTCCTCCGACTCCCATCAGGCCCTGGACCAGGGCGCGACGGGCGAACAGGTAGACGAGAAGGATGGGGAGCATGGACAGGACGACGGCCGCGAGGAGGCCGGGGATGTCGACGCCGTGTTCCGTCTGGAAGTCGTAGAGGCCCATGGTGATGACCTTGTTCTCCGAGGACTGGGTGAGCACGAGCGGGAACAGGAAGCCGTTCCAGGCCTGGAGCGAGGAGAACACGACGATGGTGGACAGGCCGCTCTTCGAGAGGGGCAGCACCAGCTGCAGGAAGGTCCTCCACGGGGAGGCTCCGTCGACGGTCATGGCCTCGTACAGCTCGGGCGTGATGTCCCGCATGACGCCGGAGAGGACCAGGGTGCAGACGGGCATCGCGAAGGCGGCGGTCGGCAGGATGACGCCGACGAGGTTGTCGTAGAGACCGGCCTCGTCGATGAGGTAGAACATCGGGACGATCACGGCCTGGGAGGGGATGGCGAGGCCGAGCAGGAAGAGGCGGAAGACCCGGCCGGTGGCCTTGCCGTCGCTTCGCACGATGGCGTACGCCAGGGGCGGTACGAGCAGCAGGACGATGCCGACCACGCAGACGGTGACGATGACCGTGTTGAGGAGGTACTGAGCGAAGCCGCCGCCCAGGTCCTCGACGTAGTTGTCGAGGGTGAAGCGCTCGGGGAAGGCGAGAGGGCCGTTCGCCGCGTAGTCCGTCCGGGACTGGAAGGTGGCGACCAGCATGACGTACAGCGGCAGGCCGACCACGAACAGCCAGATCAGCGAGCCGAAACCGGCCAGGTAGTTGGGGCGGTCCTTCATCACACGCCCTCCATGGTGCTGCGCATCCTGTCGTAGCCGGTCAGGCGCACCATGACCAGGGAGACGAGGGCGGCGACGAGGACGAGGAGCAGCGCGATCGCGGAGGCCGTTCCGAAGTCGAAGCTCTTGAAGGCCTTCTGGTACATGTAGTAGGCGCTGTTCGTGGTGTCGGTGCCCGGTCCGCCCTGGGTGAGGATCAGGACGGTGTCGAAGGTCGTGAGTCCGCCGGCCACCATCAGGATCACCGAGGTCACGATGGTGTTGCGCAGTTGCGGCAGGGTGATGTGGAAGAACTGGCGGACCGTGCCCGCGCCGTCGATCCGGGCGGCCTGGTAGAGGACTTCGGGGACGGACCGCGCGGCGCCCTGGTAGATCAGGGTGTGCAGGGGGGTGAACTGCCAGGTGCTGACGAAGACGAGGACACCGAGGGCGCCGGCCTGTGTGCCGAAGAGGTTGCCGTCGCCGAAGAGCCACTTCGCCTGTGAGGGGACGCCGAAGTTGGGATCGAGCACGGCGCGCCACAGGACGGAGACGGCGGTGACGGACAGCAGGAGCGGGACGAAGTAGACGGCGGACAGGACGGCCCGGTTGCGCTGCCGGCCGGCGGCCCAGACGCCGAGCAGGATGCTGATCGGCGTCTGGACGACGACGCCGAGGACGGTGAGCAGCAGGCTCAGCCAGAGGCTCTTCACCATCACGGGGTCGTCGAGCAGTCGGCTCCAGTTGTCCAGCCCGGCGAACTCCGGGGAGCCGAGGCCGTTCCAGCGGGTGAAGGACAGGACGACGACCAGGACGAGGGGCACGAGGGCGAACAGGCCGAAGAAGACGGCGGCGGGTGCCGCCCAGACGGGGCCCGGGCGGCCCGCACCGGTCACGGGGCGGCCGGGCCGCCCGCGCCGGGCGGTCTTCTCGTCGCCGCCCACGGCGGGGGCTGTGGCAGTGGTCATGTCAGGCGTTCCTGGGGTCGGGCCGCGGTTCAGGCCGCGGGCAGGCTCTGCATGGCGGCGATGAAGGCGTCGGGGCCCGTCCCACCGTTGAAGAACTGCTGGACGGCCTGGTGGATGGTGGTGGTGGCCGCCGGGGGATAGGCCTGGTCCCAGGAGAGCTGGAAGGCGGGGGCCTTCTTCACCAGCTCGTACTGGTACGTCGAGTAGGCGGGGTTGGCGGAGCCGTCCAGGAACTTCGGGGTGTTGGTGGTGGTGGGCAGGTTCCCCAGACCGAGTTGGCCCTTGACGAACTCGTCCGAGTACATGAGCTTCAGGAACTCGGCCACGGCCTCGGGGTGCTCGGTGTTTTTCAGGACCGAGTAGAAGTTGTTGGTGTTGCCGGCGAGGTCGCCCGGATCGCCCTTGCCGCCCTCGACGGTCGGGAAGGTGCCGTAGCCGAGGTCGTTCTTCACGAAGTCCGGATAGGCGTCCTGGAGGGTGGAGTACTCCCAGGAGCCCATGAGCTCGAAGGCGGCCTTGCCGGTGGCGAGGAGGGCGGGCGAGCCGCCGTCGGTGAACTTGACCGAGTCGTAGTTGGTGCCGAAGCCGCCGGCGTCGATCAGCTCCTTGAGCATGCCGAGGGCCTTCCTGCTGTCGGCGCTCGCCCAGACGCTCTTGTCCCCGTTCACCGCCTTGTGGAAGAGCTCGGGTCCGGCCACCCGGTCGTAGACGTACTGGAACCACATCTGGGTGGGCCACTTGTCGCCGCCGCCGAGGGCGATGGGGGTGACGCCCTTGGCCTTGAGGGCCTTGACGGCGGCCAGGAGCTCGTCCCAGGTGTGCGGCGCGGTGACGCCGGCGTCCGCCAGGACCTTCTTGTTGCTGAACAGCAGGACGGGCTGGGTGCCGCGCATGGGTATGCCGTAGGGCTTGCCGTCGACGACCGCGGTGTCGAAGACCGACGGCAGGAAGTTGGACTTCAGGCCGGGGTCCTTGGCGATGAAGTCGTCGAGCGGCATGAGGAGGCCCGCGTCGACGTAGGGCTTGATGCTGCCGCCGCCCCAGTTGAAGAACACGTCCGGCGCCTGCTTGCCGCTGATGATCGTCTGCAGCTTGGACTGGTAGTCGGCGCCGGGGATGGTGTCGAGGACCGCCTTGACCTTCGAGGTCTTGTTGAAGGTGTCGACGAGCTGCTTCTCCACCTTGTTGGTGGCATCGCCGTACACCAGCACGTGGATCTCGTCCGAGCCGCCTCCGGCGGAACCCCCCGAGCCGCCGCACGCCGCCAGGGACAGGACCATGGCCAGCGACGCCCCACCGACGACAGCGGTTCTCAGGAGCCGTACGTGCCGCTTCATCGCCTCACCTTTCGAAAGAGTTTCGACACTTCAATCGAAACTTCATGCCGCCGGACGCTAGGGTCGTGGTGGTGAACCGGTCAATCCCTCGGCGGAGAGTTACCAAAGCGTGACTATGTAGAGGCGCGGAGTGGTGCTTTATGCTGCGCAGATGCGAGATGGCGAGGAGAACGGGCGGATCACGCTGGCGGAGGTGGCTCAGCAGGCCGGGGTGTCGCTTTCGACAGTTTCGAAAGTCCTCAACGGCCGACAGGACGTGTCGGCGGCTACGCGCAGCAAGGTGGAGCGGCTCCTCGAGGCGCACTCCTATCGGCGCACCACCCGTGTCTCCAGGGAGGCGCCCCTCATCGAACTCGTCTTCCACGAGCTCGACAGCGCCTGGTCCATGGAGTTGATCCGGGGGGTGGAGAACCTCGCCAAGGCCCACCGGGCGAGCGTCGTGCTCACCGAGAGCGGCACGCGGCACGCCCCGGCGCCGGACTGGATCGAAGGAGTGCTGCAACGTCGGCCGATCGGCGTGGTCCTGGTGTTCTCCTCCCTCCCCGACGCCGTCAAACGGCAGCTCGACGCGCGGTCGATCCCCTTCGTGATCGTCGACCCGGCAGGGGATCCCGAACCGGACGTGCCGTCCGTCGGCTCCGCGAACTGGTCCGGCGGCGTCGCCGCGACCCGCCACCTCGTCGACCTCGGGCACCGCCGCATCGGCATCGTCACGGGGCCCGAGGACATGCTGTGTTCCCTGGCCCGGCTCGACGGCTACCGATCCGCACTGAACATGGCCGGCCTGGACCACGACGCCTCCCTCGTCCGGTTCGGCGACTTCCACGTCGAGGGCGGATACGCGCGGGCGATGGAACTGCTGCGGATGCCGGACCGTCCCACCGCCGTCTTCGCCGGAAGCGACCTGCAGGCGCTCGGCGTCATGGAGGCCGCCCGGGTGTGCGGGCTGCGCGTCCCCGAGGACCTGTCCGTCGTCGGGTACGACGACGTGATGATCGCGCGATGGTCGAGCCCACCGCTCACCACGGTCCACCAGCCGCTGCGCGAGATGGGCGAGGAAGCGGTTCAGATGCTGCTCCGCCTGCGGGCGGGGGAGCCCTCGGTGACACGCATGGAGCTCGCGACCAGCCTCGTCGTCCGGAAGAGCACCGCCCCACCGCCGGCGCGGACGAAGACGGCCTCGCCCCCGCCCGCACACGGCGCTCGGTGAGGGATGCCGGCCGGCGGTTCACCCGCCCGGGACCGGCGGACACCTCCTTCACGGCATGTTCGTAGACGCCCAGTCGGTGCGCTCGCCTTGAGTGTTAACGCTCACAACTTTCGGCTCATTTCCCCATGACCGGCTCGCTGCCCTGCATCAAGAACGGGTAACTCCCGTGCGACCCCTTGAGTTACGTCTCTGTTAGCGCTCACAATGTGTCGCATTCGGCAGCCCGCCGCTCGTCGGGGCCGAC
>NZ_JBEXSZ010000223.1:0-9021 GCF_040613865.1 Streptomyces sp. NPDC006197
CCTCGGAGAAGGCGTTGCCGTAGCGGCGGAGCAGCTCGGCGGCGCGCTCCTCGCCGAACTCGGCGTTCAGCGCCTCGCCGAAGCCGTCGGCCCAGTCCGTGAGGCCGCGGCCCTCAGCTCCGGACCGAAGTGAACCCCGCCCTCTTGTACGTGCGCATCAGCAGCGCCGTCTCCGTCGACGTCACGCCTTCCAGCCGTGCGAAGACCCGGGCCGTGAACTCCTGGAAGTCCCGGGTGTCGCGATGGCTCGAGTACCCGAGCAGACTCGTCCGGCCGCTGGTGACCACCAGGTGGCGCAGGGCCGGTTCGCCCGCCAGCAGCCGGATCGCGGCGTCGAGCTCCCGGTGCGGCACCCCGAGCCGGAACCGCCCCTCCACCGGATATCCGAGGACGGCGGGGTCGGCGTGCAGCCGCAGGTGCAGCACGTGCGAGGCCGTCAGCCGGGCCAGGCGCCGCCGGGCCGTCGTCTCGCCGACGCTCAGCCCCCGGGCGAGACGGGTCGTCGACATGCGGGCGTCGCGCCGGAGCAGCTCGACGAGCCGCCGGTCGAGCTCGTCCACGACCGGCGGCTCCGGGAGAGGGGTGCCCTCCACGGCGTGCCGCCGTACGTCCGTCGGCTCGTCGTCGTACGGTGCCCAGTCGCTGGCCGTGAGCAGCAGCCGGAGCACCACCGCCGAGCGGATGTCCACGACTCCGTCGAGCCGGCCGATCACCGTGTCCACGAGGGTGAGCAGTGCGTCGTGCCCGGCCGCCTGGAGTTCGACGAACACGTCGAGCGCCCCGGTGGCGACCTCCACCGAACGCGTCTCGTCCAGGGCGGCGAGCGTCAGCGCCACCTCGTGGACGCGGCCCGGCGCGCACCGTACGGCGATCTCCGCCGTCACCCCCTCGTGCAGGTACTCGGGGATGAGTGCCGCCACGAAGGCGACCCTCCCGTCGGCGGTCATCCGCTCCAGGCGGCGCGCGACGGTCCGCTCGTGCGCCCCGACCGCCGCCGCGACCTCCGCGAACGGCGCGCGGGGATCGCGGTGCAGGACCTTCAGGATCCCGTGGTCCAGCGCGTCCAGGTCGCCGGCGGGGCCGGAGCCTCCGCCCCCGCCGCTCCGGGCACCCCCGGCCCCGCCGCCGCGCCACGGACCTTGCTCCGCCGTCATCCCGCCTCTCCTCCTCCTGTCCGCGCGCCCACCGGAAGGCGCCCGCCCGTCCACCCGAAGGCGCCCCGCGTGCCCGCCACAAGGCGCCTAGCGTGCCTGCCGAAGGGCGTCCCGTGCCCGCCGCAAGGTGCCTCGCGTGCCGACCGGAAGGCACCCGTCCGCCCGCCGGAGGGCGCCCGCCCGTCCGCCAGAGGGCGTCCCGTGCCGACCGGAAGGCGCCCGCCCGTCCGCCGGAGGGCGTCCCGTGCCCGCCGGAAGGCGCCCCGTGCCCGTCGGAAGCCGCCCGCCCGCCCGCCGGAGGGCGTCCCGCGCCCGCCGGAAGGCGTCCCCGGCTCGCCCGAAGGCGCCCCGGGCGCCCTCGATGTGCCCGAATCCGCCGCGGGCTCCCCGCCCGCTGCCGCAATCGGCCGTCTTCACAGTCGACTCTTGCCCGAAGTGCCGTCCGCTCGCCACATTGTGGTGCATCTTCCGCCCCCGTGCCCCACCTGCCGGGCGGTCCCCTTCTCCATCGCGCCCACGCGGCCCTTCCGAAGAGGTAGTACGTATGACGGACGCCGGTACCCGCACCGCCCCCGTACGAAGAAGTGCCGTACGCCCCGTGCCCGCCGGCGCGGTCATCGCCTCGGTCGCACTCGTCGAGCTCTCCAGCGGCATCACCCAGGGCTTCCTCTCGCCGCTGCTCAAGGGCCTCACCGACACCCTGAAGGTCACCGCGGCCGACCTGAACTGGATCAGCATCGCGAACCTGCTCGCGAGCGTCGCGTTCACCCCGGTCCTCGCCCGGATGGGCGACCTCTACGGCCACCGCCGGCTGCTGCGCTGGAACCTCGCGATCGTCCTCGCCGGCTCGGTCCTCGTCGGGCTGAGCCGCTCCTTCCCGGTGCTGCTCGCCGGCCAGATCCTCCAGGGCGCCATCGCCGGATTCTTCCCGCTCCTCGTCGGCATCCTCCGCAACCGTCCCGACGGCGGCGACGCCGAGAGCCGCCGCGGCATCAGCCACATGGTGGCCGCGCTGATCGGCGGCCTCACCCTCGGCCTGCTGTCCAGCGGCTTCATCGCCGCCACCGTCGACAGCCCCACCGCCGCCCTCTGGGTGCCCGCCGTCGGCGCGGCCCTCGCGCTGGTCGTGACCTGGCCCCTGCTCCCCGAGTCCGACGACCGCCCGGGAGGCTCCGTCGACCGGCTCGGGGCCCTGCTGCTCTCCGTCGGTCTCGTCGCCCTGATGCTCGCACTCGGTCTCGGCGGCACTCCCGGCTGGGAGTGGACCTCCGCCCGGACGCTCGCCACCCTGGTCGGCGGCGCGCTCGTCACCGCCCTGTGGGTGCTCGTGGAACTCCGCACCGCCGAGCCCATGATCGACGTCCGGATGTTCCGCCGGCGCAACGTGGTCGTCGTCTCCGTCGTGACGCTCGCCTTCAGCTTCTGCATGTTCGGCCTCCAGGTCGCCCACTCCGTCTTCCTCGGCACGAGCCCCGCCGAGACCGGGTACGGGTTCGGGTACGGACCCGTCGCCATCGGTCTCGGACTGCTCCCCAACCTCCTCGCGATGGCCCTCGGCGCGCTCGCCGCCCCCGCCGTCGCCGCCCGCCTCACCGACCGGCTCACCCTGGTCACCGGCTCCGCCCTCATGGCCGTCGGATACGTGATCGCCCTCGCCGCCCACGCCTCGGCACCGCTCTTCCTCCTCGGCACCGCGCTCGCCGGACTCGGCAACGGTCTCCTCCAGCACTCCACGCGCACGCTCGCCGTGGAATCCGTCCCCCACGACCGGACCTCGGTCGGCTCCGGCATCAACGAACTGCTCATCAGCGTCGGCGGCTCGCTCGGCGCCGCCGCGGTCCTCACCGTCTTCGCCGGGCACACCCCCGCCGGCCGCACCCTGCCCGACCTCGGCGCCTACACCACCTCCTGGGTGCTGTGTGCCGTGATCTCCCTGGCCGGCGCCGCCGCCTCCCTCCTCTACCGCACCCCGTCCAAGGACCTCCGATGACGACCACGACCACCGCCCGCGACCACGCCCGGGCCGCCCTGACCCGCCACCAGGACACGGTCATCGGGCTCAGTCACGCCCTGCACGCCGACCCCGAACTCGCCTACGAGGAACACCGCGCGGCCCGCCGCATCACCGACCTCGTCGAGCGAGCCGGCTTCGACGTGACCCGCGAGGCGTACGGGCTGCCCACTGCCTTCCGCGCCACCGCCGGCTCCGGCGACCTGGTCGTCGCGATCTGCGCGGAGTACGACGCGCTCCCCGGGATCGGCCACGCCTGCGGCCACAACGTCAACGGCTCGGCCTCGGTCGCCGCCGCCCTCGCCCTGGCGCCGCTCGCCGACGACCTCGGCCTCACCGTCGCGCTGCTCGGCACCCCCGCCGAGGAGTCGGGCGGCGGCAAGGTCGACATGCTCCGTGCCGGGGCCTTCGACGACGTGGCGGCCGCCATGATGGTGCACGCGGCGCCGCAGGACGCCGTGGGCCTGAACACCCTCGCCATCAGCAGCCTCTCCGTCGCGTACACCGGAGTCCCCGCGCACGCCGCCGCGATGCCGCACCGGGGTGTCAACGCCGCCGACGCGATGATGATCGCCCAGGTGGCGATCGCCGCCCACCGCCAGCAGATGGTGCCCGGAGCCGTCGTCTCCGGCGTCGTCACCTCGGCCGGCGACGCGGCGAACGTCATCCCCGACCGCGCCACCGCGACGTACGACGTCCGCGCCGGCACCAGCGAGGAGCTCGCCGAGCTCCAGGCCCGGGTGCGGGCCTGCTTCGAGGCCGGGGCCCTCGCCACCGGCGCCGAACTCCTCCTGGAGACCGTCGGCAACGACTACGCCGACCTCCGCCACGACCTCGCCATGGGCCGGAGCTACCGGGCCGCCGCCGAGGCACTCGGCCGGACCGTCCTCCCCAACGACCCCGGCCTGCGCGGGGGTTCGACCGACATGGGGAACGTCTCGCACCTCGTCCCGACGATCCACCCGTCCATCGGGTACGACTGCGGCGACACGATCATGCACCACCCGGACTTCACCCGGTACGGCACCACGGCCGCCGCCGACCGGGCCGTCCTCGACGGCGGCCTCGCCATGGCGTGGACCGCCCTCGACCTGGCGACCGACCCGGTCCAGCGCGAGCGGCTCCTCGCCGGCGTCGCCGCCCGCGCCACGGCGGACTGACGGTCGCCCGGCCGTGCTTCAGGCCGCCGTCCCCGCCCAGGGCCGGTGGCCGGGGCCGGTCGGGTGGGTACCGGTGTTGCTCATGACGACCGAGTACAGGCTGGTCTGGGCGGCGATGAAGAGGCGGTTGCGCTTGGCGCCGCCCCAGGAGATGTTGGCGACGGGCTCCGGGACGTTCAGCCGTCCGATCAGGGTGCCGTCGGGGTCGTAGCAGTGCACGCCGTCGCTCATCGCGGCGGCCCAGAGGCGGCCGTCCGCGTCGAAGCGGAGGTTGTCGAAGCGGGCCTCCTTGCGGGCCGAGGCGTCGGCGAAGACCTTGCCGTCGGAGAGCGTGCCGTCCTCGCGCACGTCGAAGACCCGGATGAAGCCCGCCCGTGTGTCGGAGACGAACAGCTGCTTCTCGTCGTGGGAGAAGACCAGTCCGTTGGGCGCGGCGAACTCGTCGGAGACGAGGCGGACTTCGCCGCTGTCCGGGTCGATGCGGTAGACGTTGTTGGAGCCGATCTCGCTCTCCGCGCGATAGCCCTCGTAGTCGCTGGTGATGCCGAAGTCCGGGTCGGAGAACCAGATCGAGCCGTCGGACTTCACCGCCGCGTCGTTCGGGCTGTTCAGACGCTTGCCCTGCCACCGGTCCGCGAGCACGGTGACCGTGCCGTCGTGCTCGGTGCGCGTCACGCGGCGGTTGCCCTGCTCGCAGGAGATCAGCCGCCCCTCACGGTCCAGGGTGTTGCCGTTGGTGTGCCCGGCCGTGCGGCGGAAGACACCGACGGCGCCCGTCTCCTCGTCCCAGCGCAGCATCCGGTCGTTCGGGATGTCGCTCCAGATCAGCTGCCGCCAGGCGGGCAGGTAGATCGGCCCCTCGGCCCAGCGGCAGCCGGTGTGGAGGACCTCCAGCGCATCGTCCCCGTACATGCACCGTCCCGTGAGGAACCGCTCGTCGAACATCTCGTACAGCTCGGGGCGCTCGCCGCTCATGGGCCCTTCCCTTCCTACGAATCTCGTGCGTGTGCCGAATCTGATTCTGTGCAACACGAAGATTGCAGGATCATCTACGGTTCCCACAAGGACGTTTCGAACGGAGAGCTGTGGATCACATGGTCCCGGCCTTCTCTTCCTCTTCCTCCTCCGCCTCCAGCGTGAACAACGCCCCGTCCGGGTCCCGGACCGTCACCCGGCGCTCCTCGTCGCCGTCCGACGACCGCACGTCGGCCCACTCGCTCCCCGGCACCACCGCCCCGCCGTGCGCCACGGCCGCCTCCCGGGCCGCCGCCAGATCGCGCACCCGGAACCGGACCAGCCAGCGCGGCCTCGACTGAGGCCGGGGCGAGGCGGATTCGACCGGCCCGCTGTCGAGCCGGGCGACGGCCTCACCGTCCCGCCGCAGCACCACCCGGTCGTGCTCGTACGACACCTCGCAGCAGCCGGGGCTCCCGTCCGCCCAGCGGAGCACCCCGCCGTAGAACACGGCGGCGTCGAACGCGTCGCGGGTGTGCAGCTCCACCCAGGCCGGGGCCCGCCGCTCGCCGATGTGCCAGCGCGAGACCAGCCGCCCCTCCCACACGCCGAACACGGCACCCTCCAGGTCCGACGCGATCGCCGCACGGCCCCGTGGCGGATACGCCATCGGCCCCACGCCGACCGTGCCGCCGCGCTCCCGGATCCGCGCCACCGCCGCGTCGGCGTCGTCGACGGCGAAGAACACCGTCCAGGCCACCGGCACCCCCGGCTGGGCGGACACCGCCGCGATCCCGGCCACCGGCACCCCGTCCCGCTCGCCCACCACGTGCACGTCGTCGCCGAGCGCGCCCCGACGGAACGTCCACCCGAGCACCGCCCCGTAGAAGCGCTTCGACGCCTCCAGATCGCGTGCGGACAGATGCAGCCAGCACGGTGCTCCCATCGCCTCCCCGGTCGTCGGCCCCGACACCGGCACCACCTCCTCGTCGTCCTGAGTCCGTGCGCCCCTTCCCCGCCTCGCCACCCCGCAAGCGCGCACTCACCCACGTGCCGCCGATCACCACACCCCGGGTACCCCGAACGGCTCAACGGGTCGCGTGCGAGGTGTACGCGCGGACGTCGGCGTCCGGGCCGTGGACCTGGTCGCGGAGGGCCACCGAGAGGTGGTGGTGCAGCATGCCGAGGACCGGCTCGTCCGGGGCGAACAGGCCGGCGGCCAGCTTCCAGTACCGGGGGAGCACGGGGCTGTCGTCCAGGGCGAGCAGCCCGACGAGCCGGCGCCGGAAGTCCGGCGTGTCCGGCTCCCCGCGCGCCCGGGCGTAGGCGGAGACGAAGCAGTCCAGGGCCCCGCCGGCCTGCGGGGCCCGCCCGGCCCGCACCTCGGCCGAGGCGAGCCCGTACGCCTCGGCGAGGCCCTCGTAGAGCACGACCGGACGGTACTCGCCGTCCGGGAGCGGCGGCGCGGGCCGGAACTCCGGCCGTTCGAGGCGCGGGTCGGTGACGAGCGCGTGCAGCCGCGCGAACGCGAGCACCTGCTCGGGACCCGGCTCCTCCGGCGGCCGCGGCACCACCGCGTCCAGGACCGTGGCCACCACCCGCCCCGGCAGCCGCACCGGCAGGGCCCGCCGCCAGAACCGGACCAGGGCGTCCGTGTCCGGAGGGGCGGGCAGCGCGCCGAGCAGCCGCAGCCGCTCCGCGCGCTCCCCGGCGGCGCACTCCTGGAGCAGCCGCAGGGAGGCCTCCTTCCAGCGCAGCGCCACCAGCTGGGAGCCCACGTCCCGCAACTGCCCCGCGACGGCCTCCTCCAGGACCGCGTCGGCCCCGTCCCTCTCAAGTACCCGCTCCACCTCGGGCACCGGCAGGTCGAGGGCGCGCAGCGACCGGATGAACCGCAGCCGGTCGAGCGCCTCGGCCCCGTACCTGCGATGGCCCCCGGAGCTGCGGGCCGCCTCGGGCAGCAGACCGCGATCGGAGTAGAACCGCACGGTCTTGACGGTGACACCCGCCCGCGCGGCCAGCTCCCCGATGCTCCACAGACCGTCGGACGACACGAACCGAACCTCTTTCAACGGGATCCGATGATCTTCGGGCCCGTCCATTCTGCCGCGCGGCCCTCGACCGGCGGACTTGAATCTCCCGCAGGGGGAGTTCCTAGCGTGACCGCGGGACATCCCCGAGGAGTGACGAGGAGACGGTCATGACGGCTTTCGTGCTGGTGTCGGACACCTTCACCGGTGGCTGGGTGTGGGAGGAGACCGCCGACCGGCTGCGGCAGGCGGGAGCGGAGGCGTACCCCGTGACCCTGACCGGGACGGGGGACCGGCGCGCCGAGGCCGGCCCCGGCACCGGCCTGGAGACGCACGTCGAGGAGCTCGTCCGGCTGCTCGACGGGATCACGGCGGCCGAGGTGGTCCTCGTCGGACACGGCTACGGCCTGCATCCGGTGTTCGGCGCCGCCGACCGGCGGGCCGGACGCGTCGCCCGGATCGTCTCCGTGGACACGGGACCCCCGCGGGCCGGCGAGCCCGCCGTGCGCTCCGTACCCGACCCCGAGGTCCGGGAGCTGCTCGCCGGGCGCCCCGAAGCGGCGGTCCCGCCGCCCGCGCCGGGCACCTGGTCGCGGTGGGGCAGCGTCGAGGGGATCCCCGCCGACGCCCTCGCCCGGCTGGAGCGCGAGGCCGCGCCGCAGCCGGCCCGCACGCTCACCGAGCCGCTCCGTCTGACCGGCGCCACGGACACCCTGCCGACCACCGGCGTCCTGTGCGCCGCGAACGGGCAGAGCATCGCCCTGGTAGAGATGGCGGTGGCCTCGGGCCCGCCCCAGTTCAGGGTGCTGACCGAGGACAGGTTCCGCTTCTTCGAACTCGCCACCGGCCACTGGCCGATGCTCTCCGCGCCCGGGGAACTGGCCGAGGTGCTGCTCCGCGCGGCCGCCGGCGAGGGCCACCGGGTGGCGGCGCCCGAGAGCGGCCACGAGCAGCCGTCCCACCTCCTGCCCTTCCTCGTCGACGTGCCCGAGCGGCCGCGCGACCGCGTCGGACGGGTCGACCTCCACCTCCCGGACGCCGAGGGGCCCCGGCCGGCGGTCGTCTTCGTCCACGGCGGCCCCATCGAGCCCGACCGGCGGCCCACCCCGAGGGACATGCCGTTCTTCCTGGGATACGGCCGCTTCGCGGCGGCCGCGGGCGTCGTCGGCGTCACGGTGGACCTCCGGCTCCACGGCCTCGCCGACTACCCGCAGGCCGCCCAGGACCTCGCCGACGCCGTCGAGCAGGTCCGCGCCGACCCCCGCGTCGACGGGGACCGGATCGCGCTCTGGTTCTTCTCCACCGGCGGGCTCCTCGCGGCGGACTGGCTGGCCGCGCCCCCGCCGTGGCTGCGGTGCGTGGCGGCGAACTACCCCGCCCTGGCGCCGCTGCCCGGCTGGGAGACGGTGGAATCCCGCTTCCGTCCGGTGGACACCGTGGGCACGGCGGACGGGCCGCCGGTCGTCCTGACCCGCGCCGGTCTGGAGCACGAGGTCCTCGCGGCGACCGTCGAGGAGTTCCTCGCCGCCGCCGAGAAGCGCGGTGCCGACGTCGAGGTCGTCGACGCACCGCACGCCCACCACAGCTTCGAACTCGTCGACCCCACCGACGAGTCCCGAGCGGTCCTGGAGCGCTCCGTACAGGCGCCGGCTGCCTCCCCACGCGGACCGCATCGTGTTCGCCGTCAGCTCCTTCGACGGCAGCACCTTCGA
>NZ_JBEXSZ010000224.1:0-8894 GCF_040613865.1 Streptomyces sp. NPDC006197
GCTCGTCCGGACGTGGATCGCCGCCGTCGAGGCGGCCTCGCTCATCTGGCTCGACGGGGGGAAGCAGCCGCCTGCGGCGGAACTGCGGGACTGGCCCGCCGCCGCCGACGAAGCGGCGGAGTCCGCCGCGGGCGAGGGGACCGACGAACCCGTCGCTCCGGTGGACACCGTCCAGGACTCCCCCGCCGCACCCGGCGAGTCCGCCGCCTCCGGCACCGCACCGGCCGGGGTCGCCACCGACAGCACGACGGACACCGACGACGCCGAGGCGCCGAGCTCGTCGGACGAGCCGGGCGAGTCGGGTGAGTCGGGCCAGTCGGGCCAGTCGGGCCAGTCGGGCCAGTCGAACGACGCGGACGGCTCTGACGGTTCCGACGGCTCGGACGACGCCGAGAAGGCCGAGGCCGCCACTGACGCGACCGGGGCCGAAGCCGCCGACGACACCGCGGGCGCGGAGGACGAGCCCGCCGCACCCGCCGCGGAGACCGAGCCCGACTCCGGGACGGGCACCGAGGCGGAGACCTCCGCCGCTCCCGCCGCCACCCCCCTCCCCGCCGCGCAGCCGGTCGCCGACGCGCCGCAGGGCTTCGGCCCCGGCCCCGTTCCCGGTCCGTACGACGCCGCCGGCGGCGCTCCGGGGCCCTTCCCCGGCACCCCGTACCCCGCCGGGGGGCCGCAGCCCGGGGCCGGATTGCCCCCGCTGCCCCCGTCCTTCCAGCCGGCCGCCCCCGAGCCCGCGCAGCAGTGGCCCGCGCAGCCCGCCCCCGGCGCCCAGCCGGTACCGCCGGCCGCCCCGCTGCCGCCCACCGCCGCCTGGCCCGCCCCCGAGGCGCCCGCGCCCGGTGCGCCCGGCCCCGTACCGCCGCAGGCCCAGCCCCAGGCGCCCGGCGCCTACGGCTACCCGCAGGCCCCGCAGACCCCCCAGCCCCCGGCGCCGCAGGGCGGTTACGGCTTCCCGCACCCCGGGACGCCTCCGCAGCAGGCCGGTTACGGCTACCCGCAGCAGCCCGGAGTGCCCGGCGGTGTCCCGCCGCAGGCGCAGGCGCCGGGCGGCTACGGCTACCCGCACCCCGGAGCCGTACCCCCGCAGGCGGCGCAGGCCTCGCAGCCGCCGTACGACGGTCAGCCGCCGGTGGATCCGCGGACCGGCGCCGCCTGGCCCTCGCCGGTGACGCACGACCAGCGGGAGCGGTCCGTGCCGGGCGCCCCGCTCGGGTACAACGCGGCCGTCGAGCTCTCCTCCGACCGCCTCCTTCGCAACAACAAGCAGAAGCCCAAGTCCAGCCGCAACCCCGGGGCCGCCAACCGCTTCAAGCTCGGCGGCAAGAAGGAGGAGGCGGAGCGGCAGCGGAAGCTGGACCTGATCCGGACGCCGGTCCTCTCCTGCTACCGGATCGCGGTCATCTCGCTCAAGGGCGGTGTCGGCAAGACCACGACGACCACCGCGCTCGGCGCGACCCTCGCCACCGAGCGGCAGGACAAGATCCTGGCGATCGACGCCAACCCGGACGCCGGCACGCTGGGCCGCCGGGTGCGGCGCGAGACCGGGGCGACCATCCGCGACCTGGTGCAGGCGATCCCGTACCTCAACTCGTACATGGACATCCGCCGGTTCACCTCGCAGGCGCCGTCCGGTCTGGAGATCCTCGCCAACGACGTGGACCCGGCCGTCTCGACGACCTTCAACGACGAGGACTACCGGCGCGCGATCGACGTCCTCGGCAAGCAGTACCCGATCATCCTCACCGACTCGGGCACGGGTCTGCTGTACAGCGCCATGCGCGGGGTCCTGGACCTCGCCGATCAGCTGATCATCATCTCCACGCCCTCCGTGGACGGCGCCTCCAGCGCCTCGACCACGCTGGACTGGCTCTCCGCGCACGGCTACGCGGACCTGGTGCAGCGCTCCATCACGGTCATCTCGGGTGTCCGCGAGACCGGCAAGATGATCAAGGTCGAGGACATCGTGCAGCACTTCCAGACCCGCTGCCGCGGCGTCGTGGTCGTGCCCTTCGACGAGCACCTGGCGGCCGGCGCCGAGGTGGACCTCGACATGATGCGGCCGAAGACCCGGGAGGCGTACTTCCACCTCTCGGCGATGGTGGCCGAGGACTTCACACGGGCGCAGCAGGCGCAGGGGCTGTGGACCGGGGACGGCCAGGGCGCCATGCCCCCGCACATGGCCCCGCCGATGCCGGGCCAGCCGATGCCGGAGCAGTACGGGCAGGGTCAGCCCATGCCCGGTCAGCCGATGCCCGGTCAGCCGATGCCCGGTCAGCCGATGCCGGGGCAGTTCGCGCCGGGCCAGGCTCCCGGGCAGCCGATGCCGGGACAGCCGATGCCGGGTCAGGTGCCCGGCCAGACTCCCGGCCCGATGCCCGGTCAGCCGGTGCCCGGTCAGTTCGCGCCCGGTCAGCCGGCCCCCGGTCAGCCGTACGCGCCCCAGCCGCCGCAGCCCGGTCAGCCCTACCCGCCGCAGCCCCAGCCCGGCCAGCCCTACCCGCCGCAGGGGTACCCGCAGCCGGGACAGCCGCTGCCGGGGCAGATGCCCGGGCAGGCGCCCGGCCCGATGCCGGGTCAGTTCGCCCCCGGCCAGCCCGTCCCCGGTCAGCCGTACGGGCCTCAGGCCGGCGCGCCGTACCCGCCGCAGCCGGGTCAGCCGGGCGTCCCGCAGAACTGGCAGCAGCAGCCTCGGCCGCAGGAGGAGACCGAGCCCCAGCAGGGGCAGCCGCTGCCTCCGCAGGCGCCGCCAGCCCCTCAGCAGTAGGGCGTCACAGGCTTAGACCAATGAGGCTCCGTATCGGCTCACCGATACGGAGCCTTTTGGCGTTCCCGCAGTCCACAAGGGGTTTGAGGGATCGTTGACGACGGCAGACCACCGCTGATACACCTTCGCTTCACCCATCGTCAGCCCAAGATCCACGACAGTAACTCCGACGCGAGGTCACGTCCCATGGTCATGGTCACGAAGGTTCCACCCCGCCCCGCCACCGCCCGCAGAGCCCTCCGACCGCTGCTCGCCACCGGTGTCGCCGCCGGTCTTGCCGTCGGCTCCCTCGTCGTCGTTCCCGGCCCCGCGCAGGCGGAGGACGAGAAGTCCGGCGGCACCACCCTCACGGTCGCCGTCTCGCAGAGCATCGACTCGCTGAGCCCGTTCCTGGCCCAGAAGCTCACCTCGACCAGCATCCACCGGCTGGCGTACGAGTACCTCACGAACTACGACCCGAAGGACGCCCACACCATCCCGGGCCTGGCGACCTCCTGGAAGCCCTCGCCCGACAAGCTGACGTGGACGTACACGATCCGCAAGGACTCGACCTGGTCGGACGGGCAGCGGGCCACCGCCGAGGACGCGGCCTGGACCTTCAACAAGATGATGACCGACCCGAACGCCGCCACCGCCAACGGCAGCTTCACCGCGAACTTCGCGCAGGTCACCGCACCCGACCCGGAGACGCTCGTCATCCGGCTGAAGAAGCCGCAGGCGACGATGACGGCCCTCGACGTGCCGATCGTGCCGAAGCACGTCTGGGAGAAGGTCACCGACTTCTCGAAGTTCAACAACGACAAGGAGTTCCCGATCGTCGGGAACGGCCCCTTCGTCATCACGGACTTCAAGGTCGACCAGTACATCAAGCTCAAGCCGAACAAGAAGTTCTGGCGGGGCGCCCCCAAGTTCGACGAGCTGGTCTTCAAGTACTACAAGGACGGGGACGCCGCCGTCGCCGCCCTGCAGAAGGGCGAGGTCTCCTTCGTACCGAACCTGACGCCCGCCCAGGCGGCCGCCCTGAAGACCCAGAAGAACATCAAGGTCAACGACGCCCCCGGCCGCCGCTTCTACGCCCTCGCCACCAATCCCGGCGCGAAGGCCCAGGACGGGAAGACCTTCGGCAACGGGCACAAGGCGCTGCTCGACCCCGAGGTCCGCAAGGCGCTCTTCCTCGCCGTCGACCGCACCACCCTCGTCGACAAGGTCTTCCAGGGCCACGCCGTCGAGGGCGAGGGGTACATCCCGCCGCGCTTCGGCTCGTACTTCTGGAAGCCGGAGGGCACGCAGGAGCGGGCGTACGACCCGGCCAGGGCCGAGCAGGTCCTCGACGCCGCCGGGTACCGGAAGAACGCCGCCGGCAAGCGGGTCGGCAAGGACGGCAGGCCGCTGGACTTCCGGATCCTCTGCCACGCCACCGACCCGAACGACAAGGCGGTCGGCAAGTACCTCCAGGAGTGGTGGGGCAAGCTCGGCATCGGCCTGAAGGTCGAGTGCCTGGACAGCGTCTCCGACCCCTGGGTCAAGGGCGACTACGACCTCGCCTTCGACGGCTGGTCGGTCAACCCCGACCCGGACTACGTCCTGTCCATCCACACCTGCGGCACGCTCCCGGCGACCCCGAAGGACTCCGGCGCCACCGACAACTTCATCTGCGACAAGGAGTTCGACGGGCTCTACGCGCAGCAGGCGGTGGAGTACGACGCCGCCAAGCGGGCGGATCTGGTGAAGCGGATGCAGTCCCGGCTGTACGACACGGGGTACATGAACGTCATGGCCTACCCGAACGCCCTGGAGGCGTACCGCACGGACCAGATCAGGTCCATCACGACCATGCCCGAGGCCGCCGGGAACCTGTGGGGCCAGGACGGCTACTGGAGCTGGTGGTCGGCCGTGCCCACGGCCCGGGCCGAGGACTCCGACGGCGGCTCGTCCGCCGGGGTCGTCATCGGCATCGGCGCGGCCGTGGTGGTCGTGCTCGGCCTCGGCCTCTTCCTCGGTCTGCGCCGCCGCTCCACCGCCGACGACCGCGAGTAGTACGTGACGACGGCAAGCACCCCCGCCGACGTGGCGCGGGCCGAGAAGGCCCGCGCCACGGACGGCGCACCCCGCACCGGTTCCTCCCTCGGCTACCTCCGCCACGCGGCGGGGAAGCTGGGCGGCGCGCTCGTCTCGCTCTTCGCCGTCCTGGTCACCAGCTTCTTCCTCTTCCGGATCATCCCCGGTGACCCGGTGAAGGCGATGACCCACGGCGTACCCACCTCGGCCGAGCAACTCGCCACACTGCGGCGCCAGTTCGGGCTCGACCTGCCGCTGTGGCAACAGTTCACCGACTACTGCGCCAAGGCGCTGAGCGGCGACCTCGGCACCTCGTTCCAGTTCCGCGCCCCCGTCGGGGACCTCATCGCGGAGAAGCTCCCCGCGACGCTGCTGCTCACCGGGGTCGCCGTGGTGATCTACTCGGCGCTCGGCCTGTGGCTGGGCACCCGCTCGGCCTGGCGGCACGGCGGCCTCGGCGACAGGCTGAACACCGGGATCGCGCTGACCCTGTGGTCGGTGCCCTCCTTCTGGCTCGGACTGCTCCTCATCATCGTCTTCTCCGTGGGCATGGGGCCGATCCCGGGCCTCTTCCCGACCGGCGGCATGGAGTCGGGCACGGGCGAGACCGGTCTCGCGTACGTCCTGGACGTCGCCCACCACCTGGTCCTGCCCGTGGTCACGCTCGTCGCGGTCGGCTACGCGCAGACCCTGCTCGTGATGCGCTCCTCGCTCCTCGACGAGATGGGCGGCGACTACCTGACGACGGCGCGGGCGAAGGGGCTGCGGGACGACGCCGTGCGCCGCCGGCACGCCGTGCCGAACGCGCTCCTGCCGACCGTGACGATGATCTTCATCAACCTGGGCCATGTGGCGGCCGGTTCGATCCTGGTGGAGACGGTGTTCTCCTGGCCCGGGCTCGGCGGCCTGTTCTACCAGGCGCTGAGCGTGCCCGATCTGCCGCTCGTGCAGGGCCTGTTCGTGGTCTTCGCCGGAGCGATGATCCTGATGAACCTGCTCGCCGACCTGCTCTATCCGCTGCTCGACCCCCGGGTGGGCCGATGACCTCTCTCACATGGGAGCGCCGCAAGGGTTCGGTCGCGCGCTTCTGGACGTCGTACCGGACCCACCGCGCGGGGCTGTACGGTCTCCTCGGCCTCGCCCTGATCGCCCTGCTCGCGCTCGCCGCCCCGCTGATCGTCGGCTCTGACGTGCAGTCGGTCACGGAGGCGCCGGGCACGGCCCTGGAGCCGCCGAGCGCCGAGTTCCCGCTCGGCACCGACCAGTTCGGGCGCTCGCTGCTCGGGCTGCTGATCTGGGGCGCCCGGATCTCGCTGCTCGTGGGTCTGCTCGCGGCGGCCCTCTCGGTCGCCATCGGGACCCTGGTGGGCATCGTCGCCGGGCACTACGGCGGCTGGTTCTCGACCGTCGTCATGCGGATCACCGACTGGTTCCTGGTGATGCCGACGCTGGTGCTCGCGATCGTCCTCGCCACCGTCATGTCCCGGTCGATGTGGACGGTGGTCCTGGCGATCGGCGTGACCTCCTGGCCCACCACCGCCCGTCTGGTGCGGGCGCAGACGATCGCGGTGGAGTCCCGCCCGTACATCGAGCGGGCGACCGCGCTCGGCGGCGGCCACCGGCACGTCATGACCCGGCACGTGCTGCCGAACGTGATGCCGCTGGTCCTCGCGCAGACCACCCTCGGCATCTCGACGGCCATCCTCACCGAGGCGACCCTCGCCTTCCTCGGCCTCGGCGACCCGACGGTGGTGTCGTGGGGCGGGATGCTCCAGGACGCCCGCGAGGCCGGCGCCGTCTCCTCCGGACACTGGTGGTACCTGGCCCCGCCGGGGATCGCGATCGCCCTGGTCGCGCTCGCGTTCACGCTGTGCGGCCGGGCCGTGGAATCCGTGCTGAACCCGAAGCTGGGGGTGGGGCGATGAGCCTCCTGGAGGTGCGGGGCCTGCGGGTGACGTACGGCTCCGGCACGACCGCCGTGCCCGCCGTGCGCGGGGTCGACCTGACCCTGGAGCCGGGCACCAAGCTGGGCGTGGCCGGCGAGTCGGGCTGCGGCAAGTCCACGCTCGCGCTCGCGCTGCTGCGGCTCCTTCCGGCCTCGGCGCGGATCGAGGGCGAGATCCTGCTCGACGGCGACGACGTCCTCGCCATGTCCTGGGGGCGGCTGCGGGCCGTGCGCTGGGCGGGCGCGTCGATCGTCTTCCAGGGCGCGATGCACTCGCTGAACGCGGTGCACCGGATCGGGGACCAGATCGCCGAGCCGCTGCTCGTGCACGGCCGGGCGACCCCGGCGGCGGCCCGCACCCGGGTCGGCGAACTGCTCGAACACGTCGGACTGCCGGCGGCCCGGGCCGCCGCCTACCCCCACGAGCTGTCCGGCGGCCAGCGGCAGCGCGTGATGATCGCGATGGCGCTCGCCTGCGACCCCCGGCTGATCGTCGCCGACGAGCCGACGACCGCGCTCGACGTGATGATCCAGGCGCAGATCCTGCGGCTGATCGAGCGGCTCGTCGCCGAGCAGTCCATCAGCCTCCTGATGATCAGTCACGACCTGGCGGTCCTCGCCGACACCTGCGACCGGCTCGCCGTGATGTACGCGGGCCGGGTCGTCGAGGAGGGGCCCGCGCGGGCGGTGTACGAGGCGGCCGCGCACCCGTACGGGCGGGCGCTGTCCTCGGCGTTCCCCCGCATCGGCGACCTCGCGTCCCGGCGGGCGCCGCGCGGCCTGCCCGGCGACCCGCCGGACCCGGCCGACCTGCCCGGCGGCTGCACCTTCCATCCGCGCTGCCCGGTGGCGGTGGACGCCTGCGCGGAGCACGACCAGGAACTGCGGGAGGCGGGCGCGGGGCGCCGGGCCGCCTGCGTACACGTGGGGAGCACGTCATGAGCCTCCTGTCGGCGCGTGGACTGCACGTCACCTTCCCGGGGCGGCGGGGCGCGCCGCCCGCGCGGGCGGTGGACGGCGTGGACCTGGACATCGGCGCCGGGGAGATCGTGGCCCTGGTCGGCGAGTCCGGCTGCGGCAAGACGACGCTGGCCCGCTCCCTGCTCGGCCTGGTCCGGCCCACGTCGGGGGCGGTCGCCTTCGACGGGCAGCCGCTCGCGTACTCCTCCGGGGCGCTCAGGGCCTACCGGAAGCGGGCGCAGCTGGTCCTCCAGGACCCGAGCGGTTCGCTGAACCCCCGGCACACCGTGTACGACGCGGTGGCGGAGGGGCTGCGGATCCACGGGTACGCGGGGGACGAGCGTGCGGCCGTCGCCGAGGCCCTGTCCCGGGCCGGACTCCGTCCCCCCGAACGCTTCTTCCTCCGCTACCCGCACGAGCTGTCCGGCGGGCAGCGGCAGCGCGTGGTCATCGCGGGCGCGCTCGTCCTGGAGCCCGAACTGATCGTCGCCGACGAGCCGGTGGCGTCCCTGGACGCGTCCGTACGGGGCGAGATCCTGGCGCTGCTGCTGCGGCTCCGCGACGAACTGGGCCTGTCCGCGCTCGTGGTGACGCACGACCTGGGCCTCGCGTGGAACATCGCGGACCGGGTGGCGGTGATGTACCTGGGCCGGGTGGTGGAGACCGGCACGGTGGAGTCCGTACTGACGAACCCTCAGCACCCTTACACGCGGGCTCTGTTGTCGGTCCTCCCGGAGTCGGAGGGCGCTCCGGTGGTCCTGACCGGCGAGCCGCCGGACCCGTCCCGCATCCCGTCCGGCTGCCGCTTCCACGCCCGCTGCCAGCTCCTCGCCTCGGGCGAGGCGGTCACGGTCGCGGACCGCTGCCGCGGGGAGGACCTGCCGGTCCTGGGCGGCGGCGGGGAACAGGCGGTGGCCTGCCACTGGGTGACGCGGGGGGCCTGAGCCGCCCCCGTCGTGGGCAGTCACCCCGCCGGGACGGTGCCCACCCCCCGTTGTGGGCAATCGTTCCGCCGGGGCGATACCCGCCCACCCCGTTGTGGGCAATCGTTCCGCTGGGGCGGAACGGGTGGGCACAACGGAACGGCGCCCCTTGCCGGGCCTAGGCTCCCGCGCCCGAACCCGCACCACTTTGTGCGCCGCCGCTCGGGGTACGGGTCCAGGC
>NZ_JBEXSZ010000225.1:0-8894 GCF_040613865.1 Streptomyces sp. NPDC006197
GGCCGGCGGCTTCTCCTACGGCGACTACCTGCGGGCCGGAGCCATCTCCCGCTTCTCGCCGGTGATGGAGACGATCATCGAGCACCCGGGGATGCCAGGACCTCCAGGGAACCGCCGGTTCCGGCGGTCAGCGAGTCACCGTTGAAGGGTGTACCGCCCGTACATCCCTTCCGCGCCGAGCAGGCCGTACGGGCGAAGGCATGGACAACCGTGAGGAGGTCCGCGAGTTCCTCACCTCGCGGCGCGCGAAGATCAGCCCCGAGCAGGCCGGGCTGCCGACCGGTTCCCGACGGCGGGTGCCCGGACTCCACATGACCGTCTACACCGCCGAGCCCGGCTCTCCCTCCGAAGAAGGACTCCGGCTCCTCGCCTCGTGGGCCGCCACCGAAGCCGCCAGGCCGGCAGCGCGGAACCCCGGCACCTGAAGCGGCCGTCCGGTTTTCCCGAGGGCGGAATCCGGATCAGGTGGCGGTCCAGCGCCGCACTGTCCCTCCGTCGTGGGTGAGCCATGTGCCGTCGCCGAGGGGCACGGCAGCGACTCCTGGTGTCTGCGGGTAGTCGAGTTCGGCGAGGGGCCTGAGCGTGTGGGCGTCGAGGAGGAGGTGGATGCCCTCCTCCGCCCACTGTTCCTCGGCCGCCACGACCAGGATCCGCTTGTCGTCGACGAAGCCTGGCGTGTAGCCGACGAACACCCAATCCTCGGGGAGGATCTCGCTGGCCTCGATGATGACGTCGGCGGCGCCGTCCTGAGTGCGGCAGAGGTAGCCTCCGCCGACGTCCTGGCTGACCAGCGCCCCGTCCCCGCCGAGGCCGACGTAGGGTTCCTCGGCGGTGCCCGCCGCCCGCACGTCGAGCCCGGCGGCCGTGTAGGTGACCAGGAGACAGAGGGTGCCGTCCTGGCCCATGGAGGCGGTGAGTAGAACCTCAGGGCATGCGTCCGGGAACTGCTGGAAGGCATACGTCGCCGAGAAGGACGGCAGGACGTGCTCGGCGAGCACCTCGCCAGTGGTCAGGTCGAGGGCACGGCAGATGTCGCCCGCATAGGACCTGCCGGGCCCGAGAGGTCCCGCCATGGTTGCCAGAAGGACACGACCGGCGGGGTCGGGCGTGCACGCGCCGGAGGCGTCCAGTGAGTGCTGCCAGTCCCGGTGGCGGTGCTCCCAGCGGACGGTTCCGTCGGCCTCGTGGACGGTGACGGCCTCCCGGCCGCTGACGGCCAGGGCGCCGTCCGGCAGCGGTGAGCAGTACGTGCCGGAGCTGCCCGCGGCCGGATCGGTCCACGTGGCGCGGTCGGCGAGCACCCGGGACGGATCGGCGGCGACCCTGCTGACGGTGATCACGCCTTCGTGCCGGGTGACGAGCCGGTGCGCGCCGTCGCGCAGGAGCCAGCCGTCCAGGTTCCCCAGAGCCTCGGTGACACCGGGCAGGGACTCACTGGCGAGGAGCCGCGCGGGTACGCGGGGACGGTTCATGCTCTTCCTGGTCCGTGTCCGGGGTGCGGCGGCGGGACCGGTGGAACCACCGCCGGCGGGTGGGTTCGCCGTCACCCTACGTCGGCCCCGAGAGCACAAGTGCGCATGGGGAGCGGTCGGCAGGTTCGGCGCGCCTCGGCAGGCGCCGGTGCACAACGCGTCATGCGCGTGCCTTCACGCGCCCCCGGGGAGCTCCGCGCGCCCTACCGGTGCCCACGGGGCGACGGAAAGGATGAGCGCACCGCACATGAACCAGGTGACCCGCACCCCTGTCCTCGGCCAGGTGGACACGCGGCGGAAGGAGCTCATGGTGTTGCTTCTCATCTCCCCGGACGGTGTCGAGGAGGCCCTCGACTGTGCGAAGGCCGCGGAACACCTCGACATCGTCGACGTCAAGAAGCCCGACGAGGGCTCGCTGGGCGCCAACTTCCCCTGGGTCATCCGGGAGATCCGCGACGCCGTGCCGGCGGACAAGCCGGTGTCCGCCACCGTGGGGGACGTCCCGTACAAGCCCGGCACGGTGGCGCAGGCCGCGCTCGGCGCGGTCGTCTCCGGCGCCACGTACATCAAGGTCGGCCTGTACGGCTGCACGACTCCCGAGCAGGGCGTCGAGGTCATGCGGGCGGTCGTCCGTGCGGTGAAGGACCACCGCCCCGAGGCGCTCGTCGTCGCCTCGGGCTACGCCGACGCCCACCGCGTCGGCTGCGTCAACCCGCTCGCCCTGCCCGACATCGCCGCCCGCGCCGGTGCCGACGCGGCCATGCTGGACACCGCGATCAAGGACGGCACGCGGCTCTTCGACCACGTCCCGCCCGACGCCTGCGCCGAGTTCGTCCGGCGCGCCCACGCGTCCGGTCTGCTCGCCGCCCTCGCGGGCAGCGTCAAGCAGGCCGACCTCGGTCCGCTGACCCGCATCGGCACGGACATCGTGGGCGTGCGGGGAGCGGTCTGCGCGGGCGGCGACCGCAATGCCGGGAGGATCCAGCCGCATCTGGTCGCCGCCTTCCGGGCGGAGATGGACCGGCAGGCCCGGGAGCACGCCGTCGGCACCCCGGCCGTGAACTGACCACCGGGATGCCGACACCGGAAGCCGGTGGCGTCCCCGGGCGTCGTGCCGCACGCCTCGCCGTCGTCGACCCGGCCACCGGGGAGGCCTTCGACGAGGCCCCCGACCAGCGGCCGGACGAGTTGGACGAGGTGGTCGCCCGGGCTCGGCGGGCCTGGCACGGCTGGCGCGCCGACCACGCCACCCGTACCGCTGCCCTGCGCGCCGCCGCCGACGCCGTGGAAACAGCCGGCGACGACCTCGCCCGGCTGCTCACGCGGGAACAGGGCAAGCCCCTGGCCGAGTCGTACGCCGAAATCGCCCGTACGGCGGCCCGGCTGCGCTACTTCGCCGACCTGGCCCCCAGGTCCCGCCGGATCGACGACGGCCGTCCCGTGCACAGCGAGGTCCGCTGGCGGCCCGTCGGGCCCGTCGCCGCGATCGTGCCGTGGAACTTCCCGCTCCAGCTCGCGGCGGCGAAGTTCGCGCCCGCGCTCGCGGCCGGCAACACCGTGGTTCTCAAACCGTCCCCCCACACCCCGCTCGCCACCCGACTGCTCGGCTCCGTCCTCGCCACCGTCCTGCCCGAGGACGTCCTGACCGTCGTCACCGGCCGCGAACCCCTCGGTGCCCGTCTCGCCGCCCACCCGGGCATCCGTCACGTCACCTTCACCGGCTCGGTGCCCACCGGCCGGACCGTCGCCGAGGCCGCGTCGGCCTCGCTCGCCCGGGTCACCCTGGAACTGGGCGGCAACGACGCCGCCGTCCTCCTGGACGACGTGGACGTGGAGCGGATCGCGGACCGGCTGTTCTGGGCCGCGTTCCGCAACTGCGGACAGGTCTGCATGGCGGTCAAACGCGTCTACGCCCCCGCCCGGCTCCACGCCGAGGTCGTCGAAGCCCTCGCCCGGCGCGCGAAGACCGTCGCGGTCGGATCCGGACTCGACCCGGGCACCCGGATCGGTCCCCTCAACAACGCTCCCCAGCTGGCCCGGGTCGAGCAGATCACGCGGCAGGCCCTGGCGGACGGCGCCCGGGCCGTGGTCGGCGGCCACCGACTCGACGGAGCGGGCTACTTCTTCGCTCCCACGATCCTCACCGACGTCCCGCCCGACAGCCCGGTGGTGACCGAGGAACAGTTCGGACCGGTCCTGCCGGTACTGCCGTACCGGAACCTCGACGAGGCCGTCGACGCGGCCAACGGCACCGGCTTCGGGCTGGGCGGCTCCGTCTGGGGCACCGACCTCGACCGGGCCGAGGCCGTGGCCGACCGGCTCGAATGCGGCACGGCCTGGATCAACCACCACGCCGAACTCTCCCTCGCCCAGCCCTTCGCGGGCGTCAAGGACAGCGGCGTCGGTGTCGCGGGCGGACCGTGGGGCCTCTACGGCAACCTCCGGCCGTTCGTCGTCCACCGCCCGCGGGAGGAGGAAGCGTGACGATGAGGTTCCGGGCGGCCGTACTGCGCTCGTACGAGGATCCGTTCACGGTCGAGGAGGTGGCCCTGCGCACGGAGCCCGACCCCGGCGAGATCCTGGTCGAGATCGCGGGAGCCGGGATGTGCCGTACCGACCTCGCGGTACGGCACTCGGCCGGCCGCAGCCCGCTGCCGGCGGTCCTCGGCCACGAGGGCGCCGGGGTCGTGGTGGCGACGGGCGGCGGCCCCGGCATCGCGCTCGGCGTCGGCGACCACGTCGTGCTGAGCTTCGACTCCTGCGGACACTGCCGCAACTGCCGGGCCGCCGCCCCCGCCTACTGCGACTCCTTCGCCTCCCTCAACCTCTTCGGCGGGCGCGAGGAGGAACCACCGCGCCTCACCGACGCGGCCGGAAAGGCGCTGGCTCCCCGGTGGTTCGGCCAGTCCTCCTTCGCCGCGTACGCGCTCGTCCCGGCCCGCAACGCCGTCCGGGTCGACCCCGCCCTGCCGCTCGAACTGCTCGGGCCGCTCGGCTGCGGCTTCCTCACCGGTGCCGGGGCCGTACTGAACACCTTCGCCGCAGGACCCGGCGACACCCTCGTGGTCCTCGGCGCGGGAGCGGTGGGCCTGGCCGCCGTGATGGCGGCCACCGCCGCCGGCACGCGGACCGTGGCCGTCGACCGGCATCCCGGGCGGCTGGACCTGGCCGAACGGTTCGGCGCGACCCCGCTGTTCGCCGGATCGCACGGACTGCCCGAGCGGATCCGCCGGCTGACCGACGGCGGAGCCCAGTACGCCCTGGACACCACGGCCTCGGCCCCGCTCATCAACGACGCGCTCCAGGCACTGCGCCCCACCGGCACCCTCGGCCTCGTGGCACGCCTCCACACCCCGCTGCCGCTCGAACCGGGCACGCTCGACCGAGGCCGCGGCATCCGCCACATCTGCGAGGGCGACGCGGTACCCGGACTGCTGATACCCCGGCTGACCGGCCTGTGGCAGGCCGGCCGCTTCCCCTTCGACCAGCTGATCCGCACCTACCCGCTGGCCGACATCAACGAGGCCGAACGCGACTGCGACGCCGGCCGCGTGGTCAAACCCGTCCTGCTGCCGGAAAGAAGAGACCGATGAGCGAAACCTTCACCACCGGGGAGTCCCCCCGTCCCGCCACCGGAGGAGACGCGGCCGCCACGGCGCCCCGGCAGACCGACGCGGAAGGCGTGGACGGAGGCGTGGGACTGACCGCCCTCCTGGTCGCCGCGGCCCGGGCGATCGAGACCCACCGCCACGACAGCCTGGCCCAGGACGTCCACGCCGAACACTTCGTACGCGCGGCCCCGGCGTGCGCGGACTGGCCGGTACGCATCGGGCAGATCCCGGAGGGGGACGACAACCCGCTGTGGGGCAGGTTCGCCCGCTACTTCGGGCTGCGGACCCGGGTCCTCGACGACTTCGTCCTCGGCTCGGTCCACGACGGCGCCCGTCAAGTGGTCCTGCCCGGCGCCGGGTTGGACACGCGTGCCTTCCGACTGGACCTGCCGTCCGACTGCGTGGTCTTCGAGATCGACAGGGCGGGCGTGCTGGCCTTCAAGCAGCAGGTGCTCACCGATCTGTCGGCCGCCCCGAGGGCGAAGCGCGTCCCCGTACCGGTCGACCTGCGCGCCGACTGGGCCACCGCGCTGACCTCCGCCGGCTTCGACCCGGCCGCACCGAGCGTCTGGCTGGCCGAGGGGCTGCTCTTCTACCTGCCGAGCTCCGCCGAGACGTACCTCGTCGACACGGTGGACCGGCTGACCACCGGGGGCAGCGCCCTGGCCTTCGAGGCCAAGCTGGAGAAGGACCTGCTGGCGTACCGCGACAGCGCGATCTACACGGCGACGAGAGAACAGATCGGCATCGACCTGCTCGACCTCTTCGACCTGGGACCGCGCCCCGACTCGGCGGGGCTCCTGACGGCCAGGGGCTGGTCCACGTCGACGCACACGCCCTTCGACTTCACCCGTCGGCACGGACGCGGCCCCCTCCCCGAGCCGAACGACGCCCTGGAGGGGAACCGGTGGGTCTTCGCCCACAAGCCCGGCCCGTGACGTCCGCCGGGCCGCCGGTGTCCCGGGGCGGGCGGCGCCGCCCCGGGACACCCGCGACCGGGCCGTGTCAGACGGCCGGGGCGCCCACCAGCCGGTCACCGGGGATTCCGGCCAGGTCCGGTGCGTAGTACTCCTCGATGCCGGCGGCCCACGTGGCCACGGTGATGCGGTCCTCGGCGTCCGGGCCGAAGGCGTCGAAGAGCGCGTGGATGTTCGCCTCCTCGAAGCCGATCGCCGTCATCAGCGACACGAAGAGCGGGCGCTCGATCAGGCCGTCCCCGTCCGGGTCGCCGAGCGCGGAGAGCGCCTCGGCGAACTCGGTGACCGTGGGGCCGAAACGCTCGGGGTCGAGCACGAAGGGGCGGAACTCGTCGACGGTGATCACGCCGTCGCCGTCGGCGTCCAGCTCGGTGGCCAGCGTCGTCCAGTAGCGGCGGAACGCGGTCCGAATGGCCTCCCTGGCGCCGGCGTCCGATGCGACCGCCGCCTCCAGAACGCGTCCCGTCATGAGGTCGAAGTCGCCGGAGTCGATGACTCCGTTGCCGTTGGCGTCGAAGAGGGAGAAGACCAGCTCGACCCGCTTGGCGGCCTCAGTGCGCATGTCCGTCACCTGTCTCGTGCGGCCCGTCGGTCCCGGGCCTGGCTCAATGAGTGCTTCCACGTAACCGTGCCGGGGGGAGAGCCGTGACGGTGAGGAGGCCGCCGTTACCGGAAGGAGTGAGTTCGCCGACAATCAGTCCGGCGACGCGGACGCCCTCCACCGCCACCTCACCTTCCCCGCCGCCACCGGCCTCGTCGGATCAGACGCAGACGCTCCCGTCGAGCGTGAAGGCCGTGGGTGAGGGGTTGGTCCCGCTGTACGTCCCCTGGACTCCGAAGCTCGCGGTGGCACCGGGGGCGATCGTCCGGTTCCAGTCGGCGTTGCGGGCGACGGCGGTGGCGCCGTTCTGGGTGACGGTCGCGTTCCAGGCGCTCGTGACGCGTTGGCCGGCCGGGTAGGACCAGGTCAGCTGCCAGCCGTCCACGGCGGTCGGGCCGGTGTTCTTGACGGTGACGGTCGCGGTGAAGCCGGTGCTCCAGACGCTGTCCGCCTTGTACGTCACCGCGCAGGCCGCCGTGGGCGGTTCGCCGGTGGAAGTCCGCTCGGCGGCGTAGGCGGAGAGCCAGGCCAGCGGGGCGTTCCAGTTGATCGCCACCTCGTTGGTGGAGTACGAGCCGATGTCGTCGACGTAGCAGGCGGCGGGGGCGCAGCCGGCCAGCTTCTCCTGCGCCACGGGGTCCTGGAGGCCGCTGTCGGGACCACCCGCGAGCGAACCCGCCGGTGGGTTCGGCAGCGAGGCGTCGTACTGGTGGGCCCAGAAACGGTGGTGCTGGTTGTGCGAGGACGTCTCGCCGTAGCCGGTCACGTACGACTGGCCGAGGGCGTTGCGGCCGAGCAGGTAGTCCAGCGTCTCCAGTGCTCCGGTGCGGTAGCGGCTGTCGCCGGTCAGCTCACCGGCGACGGCCATGACGATCGCGTCGTTGGCGACCTCGCCGTTCGACCCCCAGAAGTACCCGTCCGCCGGCACGGGCACCGCGTAGCCCTGGGCGGCCATCCTGGAGAGGTAGCCGTCGGCGGCCGCGGTCACCGAGGAGCGGACACGGGCCACGTCGCCGGCGGGCAGTCCGTTGGGGACCGTGGCCAGGGTGAGTCGGCCGAGTGCGGCCGTGTCGGCCCAGCCGAAGCCGTAGGGGGTGAAGGCGTCGGCGGAGGTGTGCCAGGACGAGGAGGTGACCGCGTCCCGGTAGGCGCTCTCGCCGGTCGTCGCGTACAGCTCGGCGGCCGACCAGTAGAACTCGTCGGTGACCTGCGTGTCGCCGTAGGCCCCGCCTCCCGTGCTGTCCGAGTCCGGCGCGTACAGGGCCGGGTGGGCCTGCGCCGCCGTCCAGGCACGGCGTGCGGCGGACAGGCAGCGGTCGGCGAAGGCGGCGTCGTACGGACGGAAGACCCGGGCGCACTGGGCGGCGGCCGCCGCGAGGTTGAGGGTCGCCGCCGTGGACGGGCGGTGCAGCTCGCGGGGCTGCGGGTCCTGGTCGGGCCGCATGGGCATGCCGGTCCAGGCCGCGTCGTGGACCTTGTGGAACGCCATGCCCGCGTACGGCTTCCCCTCGGGCACCTGCATCCGCATCAGGAAGTCGAGCTCCCAGCGGGCCTCGTCCAGGACGTCCGGCATCCCGTTGCCCCGCTCGGGGACCCGCAGGGTCGAGTCGCCCAGCGCCGCGTCCTTCCCCGCCCGCTCGGCCCGCTCGAAGGAGCTGACGACCAGCCAGGTGGAGATGCCGCCGTTCACCACGTACTTGCCGTGGTCGCCCGCGTCGTACCAGCCGCCCCTGACGTCCTGGGCGTAGTCGCACACGGTGGCCTGGCACGGGACGGAGGTGTCGCCCTTGTTGGGTGCGACGCCGAGGTGTCCGGCGGGGCGTGCGTAGGCGGAGCCCACCAGGGAGGCGTCGATGGCGATGCCGCTGCGCTGGTGGTGGAAGAAGGCCATCGAGTCGGAGCGCAGCGCGTCGTAGAGGTCCGCGCGGATGTCGAAGGGCACGCTGCTGCTGCCGTCCACGGCCAGGACGTATCCCGAGCCCGTGCTCCGGTAGGAGGAGAAGTCGGCCACCTGGACGGACTGTCCGGAGGGGGCGTCCGCGCCGTGGGGGACGGTCGAGCCGGAGGCCACCACCGTCCCGGACGCGTTCCGCAGCTGCCAGGTGAGCGCACCCGTCGCCGTGGTGACGACGGTGGCGCGCTTGGGGCCGTCCGGCAGATAGCCGACCTGGTTCACGCGGACGGCGCCGGTCGCCGCCGCGGTGGCGGGTGCGGCGGCAGGGGCGCCCGCGGC
>NZ_JBEXSZ010000226.1:0-8537 GCF_040613865.1 Streptomyces sp. NPDC006197
GGCGGCGAACTGCCCGTACCAGTACTGGTAGAGGCCCACCTCGCGGCCCACTCCGCCGATGCCGAGGTCGTCACGGACGAGCAGCAGGAGCATGCCGGCCCGGGCGAGGATCCAGACGGCGGCGAGGGCGAGGTCGGGGCCGCGGCCGACGGTGACGAAGGTGGCGGAGGTGAAGGTCTCCGAGTCGAAGGGGGACTTGGTGAGGGCGGGGGGTTCGCTCGCGGAGCGGGGCGGAACCGGGGGCTCGTCTCCGGTGCGGGACCGGGGTTCGCTTCCGGACCGGGACCCGGCTTCGCTTCCGGGGCGGGGCGGCGACTCAGGGTGATCGTTCGTCATCCCACCGCACTTTAGACCGCGATGTCCTGTTTGTTCGGTTACTTCGCCCTCGGCCCGGCCGTGAACTCCTCGTATGCCGCCACCACCTCCTTCGCCGGCCCGTCCATCCGCAGCGTCCCCGCCTCCAGCCACAGCGCCCGGTCGCAGGTCTGCGTGATCGTGGAGTTCGAGTGGCTGACCAGGAAGACCGTCCCCGCCTCCGCCCGCAGCTCGTCGATCCGCTCCTGGCTGCGGCGGCGGAAACGCGCGTCGCCGGTCGACAGGGCCTCGTCGATGAGGAGCGCGTCGTGGCTCTTCGCGGCGGCGATGGAGAAGCGCAGCCGCGCGCTCATCCCGGAGGAGTACGTCCGCATCGGGCGGGAGATCGCGTCGTCCTTCTCGTTGACGCCGGAGAAGTCGACGATCCCGTCGTAGCGCTCCCGGATCTCCGCGCGGCTCATGCCCATCGCGAGACCGCCCAGGATCACGTTCCGCTCGCCGGTCAGATCGTCCATGAGGGCCGCGTTCACGCCGAGGAGGGAGGGCTGTCCGTGGGTGTGGATCCGCCCCCGGTCCACGGGCTGGAGGCCCGCGACGGCCTTCAGGAGGGTGGACTTCCCGGATCCGTTCGAACCGATCAGGCCAATTGCCTCGCCCCGGTACGCGACGAAACTGACGCCCTTCACGGCGTGGACCCGGCGGCCGGCCGGAGCCGTGCGGCGGCGCAGCATCCGGCCGAGCGCGGCGGTGGCGCCGCCCCGGCCGCCGGGGCGCCCGCCGTGGACGGTGTACGTGATGTGGACGCCGTCGGCCACGACGGTGGGCGTCCTCGACGATTCAGCCACGGCCGTACGTCTCCTCCGCCTTCCAGAACCAGACGAAACCGCCCCCGAAGGCCAGCAGGGCCCAGCCCGCGGCGAGCGCCCACACGTGCGGCGGCAGCTGCGCCGCCGTGAAGCTCTCGATCAGGGCGAAGCGCATGAGGTCGATGTAGACCGCCGCCGGGTTGCACTGGAGCGCGAGCACCACGCCCTCCGGGAAGCGGCCGCTGCTCGCCAGGTTCTGGATCGACCACATCGCGCCCGAGGCGTACATCCAGGTGCGGAGCACGAACGGCATCAGCTGGCTGATGTCGGGGGTGCGGGCCGCCAGCCGGGCGAGGACGAGCGATACGCCCGTGTTGAACAGCGTCTGCAGGAACAGCGCCGGGACGGCGAGCAGCCAGCTCCAGGCGGGGAACTCTCCGAAGCAGGCCAGGAGCACGGCGAGCACGCCGAGCGAGAACAGCAGCTGCTGGAGCTGCTGGAAGGCGAGCGAGATCGGCAGGCTCGCACGCGGGAAGTGCAGGGCGCGGACGAGGCCCAGGTTGCCGCTGATCGCCCGGGTGCCGGCCTGGATCGTGTTGGCGGTGAAGGTCCACACGAAGATGCCGGTCACCAGGAAGGGCACGTAGTCCGGCACGCCGCTCTTCGCGTTCATCAGGACGCCGAAGATCAGGTAGTACACGGCCGCGTTGAGGAGCGGGGTCATCACCTGCCAGACCTGGCCGAGGCGCGCCTGGCTGAACTGGGCGGTGAGGCGGGCGGTCGCGAAGGCGGTGATGAAGTCGCGGCGGGACCAGAGCTGCCGCACGTAGGCGGGGAGCGGGGGGCGGGCGCCGCTGACGCTCAGGCTGTGGCGGCGGGCGAGGGCGCCGAGGTCCTCCGCGGGGGCGGCCGGTGTCCGCTCCTGATGTGCCGGTGCCTGCTTCTGCTGTACGGGTGGGGCCAGGGTCGTGGTCACGGGCGGGCGCTTTCGACGAGGGGTGCGCGCATGCGTGGACGCATGCGCCGTCGGCGATGGGACGGGGTCGTATCGTCGCTACGGTGAGGTTAGGACGCTCCCGCGACGGAACGCAACCGTATCGTCGTAACGCCTTCGGAATATCGCGGTTGGTTAGGATGCCGTTCATGACCGACCCGACCCCCCGCCGTGCTCCCGCCGGAGCCGCCGTACTCCGCGAGGACGTGACCGAGGCCATCCGCGCCGCCGTCTTCGAGGAGCTCGCGGCCGTCGGCTACGCCCGGATGTCCATCGAGGGCATCGCGCGCCGCGCGGGCGTCGGCAAGACCGCCGTCTACCGGCGCTGGAAGTCCAAGCTCTCCCTCGTCCTCGACCTCGTCGGCGCCTTCGCCGCCCAGGGCGTCCCGGCACCCGCCAGCGGCTCCCTGTACGGGGACGTGCGCGCCCTCCTCGAAGTGGCCTCGCACGCCCTGCGCCACCCGGTCGCCTCCCAGGTCATCCCGGACCTGCTCGTCGAGGCCGCCCGCCACCCCGAGATCGCCGAGACCGTCAAGGCCGTGCTGCTCGACGGGCAGCAGGGCGTCATGACCCAGATCGTCCGCGAGGCCGTCGCACGCGGCGAACTCCCCGAGGGCGCCGACCCGGGCAAGGCCCTCGACCTGACCGTCGGCCCGCTCTACTGGCGCCTCGTCGTCGTCCGTACGCCCCTGCCGAAGGGGTACGTGGACGAGCTCGCGCGCTCGGCGGTGGCGGCGCTGAAGACCCCGTAGGGGCCCCGTAGGGCCCCCGTAAGGGCCTACTTCACCGCGCCCGCCATCACCCCCGACGCGAACTGCCGCTGGAACGCGAAGAACACCACCAGCGGCACCACCATCGACACGAACGCCCCCGGCGCGAGCACGTCCACGTTGTTGCCGAACTGGCGCACCTGCTGCTGGAGCGCCACCGTGATCGGCGGCGACTGCGAGTCCGCGAAGATCAGCGCGATCAGCATGTCGTTCCACACCCACAGGAACTGGAAGATCCCCAGCGAGGCGATCGCCGGACCGCCGAGCGGCAGCACCACCCGGGTGAAGAGCCGGATCTCGCCCGCCCCGTCGAGCCGCGCCGCCTCAAGCAGCTCGCGCGGGATCTCCGCGAAGAAGTTCCGCAGCAGGAAGATCGCGAACGGCAGGCCGAAGGCCGTGTGGAAGAGGACCACCCCGGCCGTCGTCTCGAAGAGCCCCACCGCCCCGAACAGCTTCGACACCGGCACCAGGGCCACCTGCACCGGCACCACGAGGAGCGCGACCACGCCCAGGAACCACCAGTCCCGGCCCGGGAACTCCAGCCACGCGAAGGCGTAACCGGCGAGCGAGCCGATGAGGAGGACCAGGAGGGTGGCCGGGACGGTGATCAGGACGGTGGAGAGCAGCGAGCCGGTGATCGTGTCGTTCGCGAGGAGACGGGTGTAGTTCTCGGTGGTCAGCTGGGCCGGGGCCGTGAACACCTGCCACCAGCCGCTCGCCGCGATGTCGGACGGCGAGCGGAGCGAGGAGAGCAGCAGCCCGACCGTCGGCATCAGCCAGAACAGGCCGGCGAGGACGAGGAAGACCCGGAGGGCGCCGGACGCGGCCCCGCCGGCGAGCCGGGCGGCGAGGCGCGTGCCGGACCCGGGAGTGCTCCGGGGGGTGGCCTCGGCGGTGGTCTCGGTGGTGAGCGACGTCATCGGCGGGACTCCCTTCGGATGCGGCGGATGTTGACCACCATCACCGGCAGTACGAGAAGGAGCAGGACGACGGCGATGGCCGAGCCGACCCCGAGGTCCGCGTCCGTGCCGAAGGACGAGCGGTACAGCTGGAGCGCGAGCACGTTCGCGTCGTCCTGCGCGGAGCCCGGCGCGATGACGAAGACCAGGTCGAAGACCTTGAGCACGTTGATCATCAGGGTGACCAGGACGACCACGAGGACGGGCGCCAGGAGCGGCACCGTGATCCGCCGGAACACCTGCCACTCGTTCGCCCCGTCCACCCGCGCCGCCTCCAGGAGTTCGCGCGGTACGGCCGCGAGCCCGGCTCCGATCAGGACCATCGCGAACCCGGCCCACATCCACACGTACGCCCCGATCACCGCCGGGGTCACGAGCGAGGGGCCCAGCCACTCCACGCCGTTGTACTGCTCCCGGAAGTTGCTCGCGGGCAGCCGCAGTACGGCTCCGTCGGCGCGGTCCGCCGGCAGGGTGAAGCTGCCGTCGGCCGCCGCCGTGGTCGTGGCGACCACCTTCCCGTCCCGTACCGCCTCGATCCGCAGCCCCTTCAGGCCCAGCTCCTTCGGATCGACCGCGTTCGGCTTCCCGCCGCCGCCCCGCGTGAAGTCCAGCCAGGCCGTTCCGGTGATCCCGGTGGACGCGGGCGCCGGCGCGTGCGCCGGGCGGGCGTCCTGGGGCATCTGCGCCGGAGCCACCCCGACCAGGGGGAGGAGCACGGGCGCCCCGGCGCGTACCGGCGTCTTCGTCTCGTACGCCCCGCCCCCTGCCGCCTTCAGCGGGTGCACCGGCAGCGGCCGGGCCCGGGGGAAGCCGGAGGACTCGGCGAAGGTGTCGTGGACCCCGACCCAGACGGCGTTGGCGACCCCGCGGTCCGGGTCCTGCTCGTAGACGAGCCGGAAGATGATCCCGGCGGCGAGCATCGAGATCGCCATCGGCATGAAGACGACGAGCTTGAACGCCGTCCCCCAGCGCACGCGTTCGGTCAGCACCGCGAAGACCAGACCGAGCGCGGTGGCGACCGCCGGGGCCACCACCAGCCAGATCAGGTTGTTGCGGACGGCGGTGCGGAGCGAGTCGTCGGTGACCAGCGCGAAGTAGTTGTCGAGGCCGACGAAGGAGGCGCCGGAACGGTCGAAGAGCGAACGCCGGACGGAGTACCCGATCGGGTAGACGACGAGCGCGCCGAGCAGGAGCAGGGCGGGGAGCAGGAACCCCGCCGCGACCGCCCTGCTCCTGCCGGGGATCCGTGGCATGGGGATCTCAGCCCTTCGCGGCGGCCTTGTACGCCTTCGCCGCGTCCGCCTCCAGACGCGCCTGGGCCCCGGCGACGTCCTTCGGGTTCTTCAGGAAGTCCTGGAGCGCCTTCCACTCGCCCTTGCCCGGCGTCCCGCCGAAGGACTGCGGCATCTGGTCCGACATGTCGAAGCGGAAGTCGTCACCGGCGCCGATGAGCGCCTTGGCGATCTCGCGCTGGACGTCGTTCGGGTACGCCGCCGGGTCCAGGTTCTTGTTGGGGGAGAGGAACCCGCCCTCGGCCGCCCAGATCTTCGCCGCGTCCGGGGAGGCGAGGAAGGCGAGCAGCGTCTGCGCGCCCTTGGTGTCCTTCAGGGCCACGGCCGCGTCGCCGGCCGTCACCACCGGGGCCGTGCCGCCGTCGCCGACCTTCGGGAAGGGGAAGACCTTCGCGTCCTTCCCGATCTCCGCCTTGGTCTGCGCGATGTTGACGGCGGCGAAGTCGCCCTCGAAGACCATCGCCCCCTTGGGCTCGTCGCCGCCCGTGAAGGTCTGCGTGACCGAGGCCGGGTACTCCGTCTGCAGCGCGCCGGTCGGCCCGCCCGCGATCAGCGCCGGCTTGCCGAAGAGCTCGGCGAGGGTCTTCAGGGCGGCGGCGACGGACGGGTCCGTCCACTTGATCTCGTGCTTCGCCAGCTGGTCGTACTTGGCCGGGCCGGCCTGGGAGAGATAGACGTTCTCGAACCAGTCGGTGAGGGTCCAGCCGTCCGCGCCGCCGACCGAGACCGGGGTCACGCCGGAGGCCGAGATCGTCTCGGCGGTGCCGAGGAACTCCTTCCAGGTCTTCGGCTCCGAGGCGCCCGCGTTCTCGAAGACGGCGGTGTTGTACCAGACCAGGGACTTGTTGGCGGCCTTGAAGTAGACCCCGTACTGGGTGCCGTCCACCGCGCCGAGCTCCTGCCAGCCGCGCGAGTAGTTCGCCGCCAGCTGGGACTTGGCCTCCGGGCCGACCGGCTTCAGCCACTTCTGCGCGGCGGCCTGCCGGATCGCGCCCACCTGCGGGAGCATCGCCACGTCCGGCGGCGCACCGCCGGCGATCTTCGTGCCGAGGAAGTTCACGATCGGGTCCTGCGCGGGCACGAAGGTGACGGTCGCGCCGGTGCGCTTCTCGAACTCCTTCAGGACCTTGGTGAAGTTCTCCTGCTCGGGGCCCGTCCAGACGGCGGCGACCTCGATCTTCTCGCCCTTCAGGGAGAGATCGCGGTTCGGCGCGGGCTCTCCCTTGTCCTTGTCGGCCTCGCCGCCGCAGCCCGCGAGGGCGAGTGCGGTCACCGCCGTCAACGCCGTGAAGGTCACTGCGGCCCTGCGTGGCCGAAGAGTTGTACGCATCGCTGCCCCGTCTCTCCCGTGCGCTTCGCTGTCCCGTGCCGACAGGTCTACGCCGGGCCGAGGAGCCCCGCAATACCGCCTCCCGCGTCAAGTGGGCGATCGTGATGCCCTCGTGACGTGGCGTCAGTGGTGTGCGGCCGGGGTCAGCGGGGGCACCGGAGTCGCCTCGACCGAGCGCGCCGCCCGGTCCAGCGCGCTCGCCAGGAGCGCCAGGTCCGTCGGTCCGTTGCCCAGCTCACGGACCGGGCGACGGGTGGGCGGGTCGCCCATCCGCTCCCACTCCAGCGGGACGACCGTCGGACGGAGCGTCGCCGTCCGGGGGATCCGGCCCGTGACGCGACCCGCCTGGAAGGGGGTCACCCGGCCGTCCGGATGCCCGAGGCGTCCCCGTCCCGCCGCCGGCACGTCCGGGCCCGCCGCCACCGGCGGCGCGTCGAGCACGATCCGCAGCCGGGCCCCGTGGGCCAGCTCCGTGTCGACGGTCCGGTCCGGGCGCGCCGAGGTCGCCACGAGGTGCACCCCGAGCCGCTCGCCGCTGCGCGCGATGGCCTCCAGGACCCGCACGACGGACCCGGCGGCCGGCCGGCCGGGAGCCCCGAGCGCGGGGGCGACCAGGGCGTCGAAGTCGTCGACGAGCACGACGAGCCGCGGCAGCTGCCCGGCTCCCGCCGCCCGCCCGGCCCCCTGCTCCCCGGACGCGGGCCGGGGGATCCGCCCCGTGGAGTCCTCGGTGGCGGGGTGGGGGATGCGGCCACTGGTCCGGGTGGTGAGGCCGTCGGGGACACGGCCGCTGCTCCGGCCGGTGACGTCGTCCGCGCCGGGGTACGGGACGCGCCCGCTCGTGCGGCCCGTCACGTCGTCGGCGCCTCCGCGCGGGGTGCGGACGCTCGGGTGCTCGGTGAGGTCGCCGTCGCCCGTGCGGAGGGTGCGGCTGCTCGGACGGTCGTCGGGGGACCCGCCGTCCCGCCGCGGCAGCCGCCCACTGGGCGTATCGGCCAGGAAGGCGTCCCCGCCGGACCGCGCCCGCGCACCGGACCGCCCGTCGAGGACCCCGTCCCCGGCACGGGGAACGCGCCCGCTGGGCCGGTCGCCGAGATCGCCTGCGCCGGGGTACGGGGTGCGGCCGCTGGGGCGGCTGTTGACGTCGTCGGCGGAGGGGTACGGGACGCGGCCGCCGGATCGGCCCGTCACGTCGTCCGCGCCGGGACGCGGGACGCGTCCGCTCGTGCGGCTCGGTACGTCGTCCGCGCCCGGGTACGGGGTGCGGTTGCTGGGGCGGCCGGTGAGGTCCTCGCCGGACGGGTGCGGCACGCGGCCGCTCGTGCGGCTCGGTACGTCGTCCGCGGCCGTGCGCGGGGGGCGGACGGCCGGGTGGTCGGTGGGGGCGGAGTCGGTCGTGCGCAGGGTGCGGCTGCTGGGGCGGCCGCCGAGGTCGCCCGTGCCCGGGTGCGGGACGCGCCCGCTCGCACGGCCCGTCACGTCGTCCGCCCCCGCGCGCGGCACGCGGCCGCTGCTCGGGAGCGCGCCGATCGTGCCGTCGCCCGTGCGCAGCGTGCGGCTGCTCGGGCGGTCCGCGAGGTCGCCGGCGTCCGGGACGCGGACGGTCGCGCGGGCGCCCTGGGGCACGCTCTCCGCCGCGCTCGGGGCGCGCTGCCCGATCAGCCGGTCGGCGGTGCGCGCCACCCCCCGGCGGTCGGCGAAGTGCCCGTCGCCCAGAAGCTCCGCCCGGCGCTTCAGCTCGGCGCCGAGCGCCTGCGCGAACTCCCGCATCCGCACCGGGTCCGAGGCGACCAGGTGCTCGGTGACGTGCGGCAGCTCCGTACAGACCGAGAGGCCCTCGCCGCGCTCTCCGCCCGCGCCGTCCACGAGGAGCAGCCCGAGCCGGTCGGGGCGGCCGCCCGCCGCGAGCGAGGCGGCGATCGAGCGGAGCAGCTCCGTGCGTCCGCTGCCCGCCGGTCCCTCGATCAGCAGGTGCGCCCGAGCTCGATCCCCGCCGCGTACCCCACCAGGTGGCTGCTCTCCCGCTGCACCACGACCAGGACCGAGTCACCGATCCGTTTGGTGCTGCCGC
>NZ_JBEXSZ010000227.1:0-8455 GCF_040613865.1 Streptomyces sp. NPDC006197
CCGTTTCCGGGCCCTCCGGGCGCTTCCTTCGTTTCCGACTCTATCAGATCTTTGCGATCCGATTTCCTCGGTGCTTTCCGGTCCCGTTCGCTTTCGCTCCGGGCCCTTCCGGCGGTTCCGACTCTATCAGATCCTTTCGGCGTCTGATTCCCAGTCAGGGGGGTTTGTCTTTCCGGCTGTTGGGCCGTTCCGACGTCTCAAACTCTAGCGGGTTCTCCCGGCGACTCATAATCGAGCCATTCGAAATGAATTTCGGCATGCCGAAATTCATCCCGGTAGGGAGTTCGTGCTGAGTAGAGGTGCCGCATCAGCGGCGTGAGTGGTTGCCGAAGAACCGTTCCGGCTCCGTGACAACTCGGAGAACACTACGCATCCGGGAGGGGCGTGTCAACCTCCGGTCGTCCCCCGTTCGGCCCCGTCCGACAGGTCGTCCGGTGGGTCGTCCCGCAGGTCAGTCGAGGTCCGTCAGGCGGCCGCCGGCGTCGGGCTGGGTGAGCTCCACTCGGCGGAGGAGGCGGATGAGGACATCGCCGAGGACACCCTTCTCCTCCGTCGTGAGGTCCTGGAGCAGGTCCTCCTCGAAGTCGGTGGCCATGCGCATGGCCTCCAGCCACTTCGAGCGGCCCTCGTCGGTGAGCTCGACGATCACGCGGACGCGGTTGTTCTCGTCGCGGTCGCGGGTGACCAGGCCCTCGCCGGCCATGCGGTCGATGCGGTGGGTCATCGCGGCCGGGGTGAGGCCCAGTCGCTTGGCGAGCTCGCCGGGGCCCAGGCGGTAGGGCTCTCCGGAGAGGACCAGCGTCTTGAGGACCTCCCACTCGGCGTTGCTGATGCCGAGGTCGGCGAGCTGGCGGCCGTACGCCACGTTCATCCGGCGGTTCAGCCGGCCGAGGGCGGAGACGACCTTCTCCACCTGCGGGTCGAGGTCGCGGTACTCGCGCTGATACGCAGCGATCTGCTCGTCGAGGCTCGGCTCCTGGGGAGCGGTGTCGGACATGCGGGGAGTATCCCACGGCGTCGTTGGCGTTGAAGTCCTTCGGTGTGTACTGTTAAGGCGTTAACTTTAGAGTTGAAGTCTTCAGGGTTCAGTCCTACAGGGCTGAACCCGTGACCGAAGTGGGTGAGTGTGACCAAGGCGAGGGGCGCGGCGATGCGCCGGATTCAGGCAGGCAGCGCGCTGAGCGCGTTCGGACTCGGTTTCACCGTGCCGTACCTCTATGTGTACGTGGCGCAGGTGCGGGATCTGGGCGCGGCCACGGCGGGGATCGTGCTGGCCGTCTTCGCCATGGCCGCACTGGTGGTGCTGCCCTTCAGCGGGCGGGCCATCGACCGGCGCGGGCCCGTGCCCGTCCTGCTGGTGGCCTCGGTCATGGCGGCGGTGGGCGCGGTGGCGATGGGCTTCGCCTCCAGCGTGCCGGCGGCCGTGGGGGCCGCGGCGCTGCTCGGTGCCGGTACGGCCGTGCTCCAGCCGGCCCTCGCCACGATGATCGTCTGGTGCTCGGCGCCGGCCGGGCGCACGCGGGCCTTCGCGATGCAGTTCTTCCTGCAGAACCTCGGGCTCGGCATCGGTGGCCTGATCGGCGGTCTGCTGGTCGACACGAGCCGGCCGGGCAGCTTCATCCTGCTGTTCTCGATCGAGGCGGCGATGTTCCTCGTGCTCGCCGCGGTCGTGGGGACCGTCCGGATGCCGGGCTCCCCCGCGCTCCAGGACGCCCGTCCGTCCGAGGGCGGGAAGGCCGGCGGTGTCCGCGCGCTGCTCGGGCACAAGGCGATGGTGCAGCTGTGCGTCCTCGGCTTCGTGCTGTTCTTCGCCTGCTACGGGCAGTTCGAGTCGGGTCTCGCCGCGTACGGCACGGAGGCCGCGGGCATCCAGCCGTCGACGCTCGGCATCGCGCTGGCCGCCAACACGGCGGTGATCGTGGTCGCCCAGTTCCTGGTGCTGCGGCTCGTCGAGCGCCGGAGGCGGAGCCGGGTCATCGCGGCCGTGGGGCTCATCTGGACCGTGGCGTGGATCATCGCCGGGTACGCGGGGCTCGGGCACGGCAGCCAGGCCATGGCGACGGCGGCCTTCGTCTCCACGTACGCCCTCTTCGGGCTCGGTGAGGCGATGCTGTCGCCGACCGTGGCCCCGCTGGTGGCCGATCTGGCGCCGGAGTCGATGGTCGGGTCGTACAACTCGGCCTTCGCCCTGGTGAAGCAGCTGGCGCTGGCCGTCGGTCCGGCCGTGGGCGGGCCCATGGGGGCCGCGCTGCACGGTCCGTACATCGTGACCTTCGTGCTCTTCTCGCTCGGCATCACCTTCCTGGCCGTCCGGCTGGGCCGGCAGCTGACCCCCGAGCAGGACCAGCCGTCGCTGGCGGTGAAGCCGTCGAAGGTGGTGGCGCGGCACGAGCCGGTCCTCGAGAGCGAGACCGCCGCGGCCTAGGCCGGATCAGTCCGGCAGGGCGAACTCGCACCAGACCGCTTTGCCGCCGCCCGGCGTGCGGCGGCTTCCCCAGGACGAGGCGATCGTCGCGATGATCGAGATACCGCGACCCGCCTCGTCCTCCGTTTCCGCCCTGCGGCGGCGCGGCAGGTGGTCGTCGCCGTCCGTGACCTCGATGATCAGGCGCCGGTCGGTGCGCCGGAGCCGCAGGCGCATGGGCGGGGTGCCGTGCTGGAGGGAGTTCGCCACGAGCTCGCTGGTGGCGAGGACCCCCAGGTCGCGCAGCTCGACCGGGAACCGCCAGGAGGAGAGGACGCCGGAGGCGAAGGCACGCGCGCGTGGGGCGGCCTCGACACCGCCGAGCAGTTCCAGGGCGGCGTTGTGGAAGAGCTCGGCGTCCGAGCCCTTGCGGGAGGGGTGCTGGACGACCAGGACGGCGACGTCGTCGTCGTGCTCGGCGGTGACCCCGAGGGCGCGAAGGAGGCGGTCGCAGACGACCTGCGGGGTGCCGTCGGCGCCGGCCAGGGCGCGGGCCAGGGCGGCGACGCCCTCGTCGATGTCCTCGCGGCGGCGCTCGACGAGACCGTCCGTGTAGAGGACGGCGGTGGAGCCGGGCGGCAGGGCGATGGAGCCCGAGGCGTGCAGCCAGCCGCCGGTGCCCAGCGGCGGGCCGGTCGGGTCCTCGGCGCGGCGGACGGTGCCGTCCTCGTCCCGTACGAGGATCGGGAGGTGGCCGGCGGAGGCGTACACCAGCTTGCCCTCGCTGGGGTCGTGGATCGCGTACACGCAGGTGGCGATCTGGCTGGCGTCGATCTCGGCGGCGAGGCCGTCGAGGAGCTGGAGGACCTCGTGCGGGGGCAGGTCCAGGCGCGCGTAGGCCCGGACGGCGGTGCGGAGCTGGCCCATGACGGCGGCGGCGCGCACGCCCCGGCCCATCACGTCGCCGATGACGAGGGCGGTGCGGCCCGCTCCGAGGGTGATCACGTCGTACCAGTCGCCGCCGACGGCCGCGTCCGCGACGCCGGGCTGGTAGGTGGCGGCGATCCGCAGGTCGTCGGGCTGCTCCAGTTCCTGCGGGAGCAGGGAGCGCTGGAGGGTGACGGCGGTCTCGCGGTGTCTGCGCTCGCTGGCCCGGAGCCGCTCGGCGGCCTCGGCGTGGTCGGTGACGTCGGCGGCGTGGACGAGGACTCCGCCGCCGTCGAGGCGGGGGCTGTCGACGGGCAGGCAGGTGACCGTGTACGAGCCGCCGTCCCGGGTGCGGCGGGACTTGACCGTGCGGGGCTTGCCGCTGCGCAGCACCTGGTCCATGAGGGGCAGCAGGCCGAGCTCCTCGGCCTCCGGGCAGGTGTCGGCGACGGTGGCGCCGGCGGGGCGCGGGCCGAACGCGGCGGCGTACGCGTCGTTCACGTACGCGATGCGGTGCTCCGGGCCGTACACGAGCGCGACGAGCCCGGGGAGGCGGCCGAGCAGCTCCCGTACGGAGAAGTCCTCCAGGGCGGGGACGTCGGCCGCCTCGGCAGCGCTGTCGGTGAGCTGCTCCAACTGCTGACCGTACTCACCGCGGGCGGCGGGCACGGAGCCTTCGGGCCCCCGCGCCGCGCGGCGCTGCGTGCCGGGGAGCCGGGCGCTCCAACGGGTGAAGTTCACGGATTCGTATGCCTCGTGGTGTCGGTGCCGTGCAGAGTCACGCTGTGCAGGTGTGAGCCCACCTATGGTCACACGTCCAGTGTGGACGAGTGCACTGACAGTGATGTCAGGACTGCGGCTTGTCGCCGTCGCCGGGGGGTGGAGCGGCGGCGAGTTCGAATTCGGCCCTGGGGTGTTCCAGCGAGCCGAGGGAGACGATCTCCCGTTTGAACAGGCCGGACAGGGTCCATTCGGCGAGGACCCGGGCCTTGCGGTTGAAGGTCGGCACCCGGCTGAGGTGGTAGGCGCGGTGCATGAACCAGGCCGGATATCCCTTGAGCTTGCGTCCGTAGACGTGGGCGACCCCCTTGTGGAGGCCCAGGGAGGCGACGGAGCCCACGTACGCGTGCGCGTACTCCTTGAGCGGCTGCCCGCGCAGGGAGGCGGCGATGTTCTCGGCGAGCACCTTGGCCTGGCGGACGGCGTGCTGGGCGTTGGGCGCGCACTCCTTGCCGGGCTCCTTCGCCGTCACGTCGGGGACGGCGGCGGCGTCACCGGCCGCCCAGGCGTGCTCGACGCCGTCGACGGTGAGCCGGGCGGTGCAGCGGAGTCTTCCGCGTTCGTCCAGCGGCAGGTCGGTGGCGGCGAGGACGGGCGCGGGCTTCACGCCGGCGGTCCAGACGACCGTGCGGGTGGGCAGGCGGGTGCCGTCGCTGAGGACGGCGACCCGGTCCTCGCAGGTCTCCAGGCGGGTGCGGAGGCGGACGTCGATGTTCCGGCCGCGCAGCTCGCGGATGGCGTACCGGCCCATCTCCTCGCCGACCTCAGGGAGGATCCGGTCGGAGGCCTCGACGAGGACCCAGCGCAGGTCCTCGGGCTTGAGGTTGTGGTAGTAGCGCGCGGTGTAGCGGGCCATGTCCTCCAGCTCGGCGAGGGCCTCCACGCCCGCGTAGCCGCCGCCGACGAAGACGAAGGTGAGGGCGGCGTCGCGGATGGCGGGATCGCGGGTGGAGGAGGCGATGTCCATCTGCTCGATGACGTGGTTGCGCAGGCCGATGGCCTCCTCGACGGTCTTGAAGCCGATGCCGTGGTCGGCGAGGCCGGGGACCGGGAGGGTGCGGGAGACGGAGCCGGGCGCGATGACCAGCTCGTCGTACGTCATGTCGAGGGTGCCGGCGCCCTCCTCCTCGGTGGCGAGGGTGGAGAGGGTCGCGGTGCGCTTGGCGTGGTCGACGGAGTGGACCTCGCCGATGACGATGCGGCAGCGGTCGAGGACCCGGCGGAGCGGCACGACGACGTGGCGCGGGGAGATGGAGCCGGCCGCGGCCTCCGGCAGGAACGGCTGGTACGTCATGTACGGCTCGGGGGTGACCACCACGATCTCGGCGGTGCCGTCTCCGAGCTCCGTCCTGAGCTGCCGCTGGAGGCGCAGCGCGGTGTACATGCCGACGTAGCCACCGCCGACCACGAGAATGCGCGCAGGTTCGGTCACTGTCCCATGACGCACCGCCGTCCGTTGTTTGTCCACAGGCTCGGCAAATTGTGTGACCGGAGGGGTACGGAGGCGCGGGGTGGCGTGCGGCGGGCGTGCGGGGGAACCGCGCAGGTCACGGCGGGTGGGGCCGGTTCGGAGAGGGGTCGGAATCGGGAGTCTTCCGGGCCTTGCTCCGATCGGGGGGCGCACCGTACGGAACTCCCCCTTCTGAATTGACCCCGACTCAACTATGTTCGTACTTCGTCGGGGTGTCGGACCGGGGCGTGCGCGTGGACCGAAGCGCTCGTCCGCCGGAGGCCCCGTGTCAAGGCGGGGAGTCTCCGGGGGGAGACATCATGAGCGGGGGAACGCTTATGCAGATTCAGGATTCACGGTGGCAGTCGGGCACCGGCACGGCGGCCGTCGTCGTCGACGGGCACGTCCCGGGGACGGCCGAGGCGCGCAACGGGGCGCCGGTGGCGGGCGGCAGGTCCGCGCCGCTGCGGGTGGACGCCCAGCGCAATCTGGAGCACGTGCTGCGGGCCGCCCGCGAGGTGTTCGGCGAGCTCGGCTACGGGGCTCCGATGGAGGACGTGGCGCGCCGCGCCCGGGTCGGCGTCGGCACCGTCTACCGCCGGTTCCCCAGCAAGGACGTGCTGGTGCGGCGGATAGCCGAGGAGGAGACCTCCCGGCTGACCGAGCAGGCGCGGGCCGCGCTGGGCCAGGAGGAGGAGCCGTGGTCGGCGCTCTCCCGGTTCCTGCGGACCTCGGTGGCCTCGGGTGCGGGGCGTCTCCTGCCGCCGCAGGTGCTGCGGGTGGGCGTGGACGACTCCGGGGCGCCGCTCGTCGCGGACGACGCGGACGAGGCGGCCCGGGTGCCGCACCAGCGGGGTGGCGTCGAGCAGGGCGACGCGCGTGTGGTCGCGCCGCGCGGGGTGCCGGCCGACGAGCGGGACGACTCGGGGGCCTCGGAGTTGCTGGAGGTCGTCGGGCGGTTGGTCGACCGGGCGCGTGAGGCGGGTGAGCTGCGGACGGACGTGACCGTGGCGGACGTCCTCCTCGTCATCGCCACCGCCGCGCCGGCCCTGCCGGACGCGGTGCAGCAGGCGGCGGCCTCGACCCGGCTCCTCGACATCCTGCTCGAGGGCCTGCGCTCCCGGTAGGAACCCGCGGTCGTTCTCGTACGGCCGTGCTTCTCGCTCGTACGGCCGTGCTTCTCGTGGTCCGGGCGGGCCAACGAGCATGACACGAACGTGTGAGCGGTTACGCCCGGATGCGCGAAGTCGCCCCGGACGAGTGGTAAGTGGACGCGGCGCTTCGGCGTGCCCGCGCTCTGTGGCAGGCTGGGCCGGTATTCGGGTCTGAGCGTGCGTACGGGGGCTTCCGCGATGAGCGGTGACAGTCGGGACGATCCGCTGGGCAGCGGCGGCGGCGCGGAGACCGGAGGCCTTCCCTCCCGGCAGGTGCCGAGCCAGGGCGGGCCGGGAGGTCTCTCCGGATCGTCGTCGTCATCGGCCGGATCGGCTGGGACGGGGGCCGGATCCGGCGGGTCCGCGGGGGCCGCCGGATCGTCGGGTGCCGCTGGATCCGCGGGTGCCGCTGGATCGCCGGGTGCTCCGGGAGCGCCGGCCAGACACGCCAAGCCGATCGACGCGAGCGTGCCGCAGCAGCGCGAGGGCAAGCCCGCGGGGGCTGGGGCCGGGACGGGCTCCGGGGCGGGTTCCGCAGCGGGGGCCGTCGCCGGGACGGCCGACGAGACGGTCGGCGGGGCGAGACCCGTCGACCGCGGCGACGCCGGTGGTGACGGCATCGAGGGCGGTGTCGTCCCCGGCGGTGACGGCGACGCCGGTGGCATCCACGGTGACGGCCTCCACGGTAATGACGCCGACAGCGGTGACGGCGCCGACAGCGGTGACGGCCAAGGCGGTCACGTCCTCGGGGGGCCCGTCGGCAGCGGTGGCATCCACGGCCCTGACGGCGACGGCGACCTCGGCACCGTTCTTCCGCCGCCGCGTGAGCTGCCGCCCTCCGACGCCGAGCTCGTCCAGCTCATGCGGGACGGCGACGACTCCGCGTACGAGGAACTGTTCCGCCGTCACTCCGAGGCCGTCCGCCGCTACGCCAGGACCTGCTGCCGGGACGCGCACACCGCCGACGACCTCACCGCCGAGGTCTTCGCCCGCACCCTCCAGGCGGTCCGCGGCGGGGCCGGCCCCGAACAGGCCGTGCGCGCCTACCTCATGACCACCGTCCGGCGGGTCGCCGCGAACTGGGCCAGGACCCAGAAGCGCGAGCACCTCGTCGAGGACTTCGCGGTGTTCGCCGCGGACGCCGCCCGCTCCTGCGAGGTCTCCGACCAGGACACCATGGACCTCGGCGCGGACGTCCGCGCCATGCACGAGGCCGAGCAGTCCCTCGCCATGCAGGCCTTCCGCTCGCTGCCCGAGCGCTGGCAGGCCGTGCTCTGGCACACCACCGTCGAGGAGGAGTCCCCGAGCGAGGTCGCCCCGCTCTTCGGACTGACCGCCAACGCCACGGCCGTGCTCGCCAGCCGGGCCCGCGAGGGCCTCAAGCAGGCCTACCTCCAGGCGCACGTCAGCCAGTCCCTGACCGCGGGCGGCGACTGCGCCCGCTACGCGGACCGGCTCGGCGCCTACGCGCGCGGCGGGCTACGGATGCGGGCCGAGCGCGGCCTGCGCAAGCACCTCGACGAGTGCGTCAAGTGCCGGCTCGCCGCCGGTGAGCTGGCCCATGTGAACGCCGGGATCCCCGCGCTCCTGCCGGTCGCCGTCATCGGCTGGTTCGCCGCCGGGTACTCGCTCAAGGCCGCCGGTGTCGTCGCCGGTGGCACCGCCGCCGCGGCCGGTGCGGGCGCGGCGGCCGCCGCCTCCGGGATCGGAAGAGCGTCGGGGTGGGAAAGAGTGTGACAG
>NZ_JBEXSZ010000228.1:0-8436 GCF_040613865.1 Streptomyces sp. NPDC006197
GCCGGGCGCGGGCAGGGTCGTGGCGGGCCCGGCGGGCCGGTCGTCCAGGGGGGTCGCCGCGAGGCCGCCGAGGCCGACGACCCCGGCGACGGCCGCGGTGACGGCGACGGCCGCCGTCCACCGGCGGCCGGTCCACGGGCGCGGCGGCCGTCCGCGGCGCCCGGCCGGGGCGGGCTCGGCCATGCCCCGTTCCACCCGGGCGAGGATGCGGGCGTGGTCGGGCCGGTGCGCGAGCGCTGCCTCCCGCAGCTCGCGGCGGAGCTGTGCCTCGTCCATCAGCGCCTTCCCGCGGCGAGTTCGGTGGCGGCCCGGTCGCCGAGCAGCCGCTGGAGTTCCGCCATGCCCTTGGCCGTCTGGCTCTTGACCGTGCCGACGGAGACGCCGAGCGCGAGGGCGGTGTCGCGTTCGGAGAGGTCGAAGGCGTGCCGGAGCACGACGCAGGCGCGCTTGCGGAAGGGCAGGGCGCGCAGGGCGGTGCGGACGTCGACGACGGCGGGCACGTCCGGGTCCTCGGTGTGCTCCGGGCGCCGGTCCCAGAAGGCGGCGATCCGGCGCCGCTCGCGGACGGTGCCGCGGATGCGGGTGCGGACGAGGTTGGCGACGACGCCCCGGGCGTAGGCGGCGGGGTGGTCGGCGGCGCGGACCCGGTCCCAGCGGTTCCAGAGGGCGAGCATGGCGTCGGCGGCCACGTCGTCGGCGGCGTCGGTCTCACCGGTCAGCAGATGGGCGAGGCGGGCGAGTTCGGCGTAGTGGCGCTCGAAGAAGGCCCGGAACTCCGTCGCGTCGTCCTCGGCCCCGGCGTCCGTCGTGATCACGGGGCCGCGGCGGACGCCGGGCCCGTGCTCGCGCGGGGCGTCAGACGGGGCGCGATGAGCTCCGTACCGCGCGGGGCCTCGCCGGACAGGCGCGCGACGAGCCGCTCGACGGCCAGCCGGCCCATCTCCTGGGCGGGCACGGAGACGGAGGTGAGCGGCACGGAGGCATGCACGGCGACCTGGTCGGGGCAGATGGCGACGACGGACACGTCCTCGGGCACGGCACGGCCCTGGTGGCGCAGGAGCGCGAGGAGCGGCTCGACGGCGGCCTCGTTCTGGACGACGAGGGCCGTGGTGCCGGGGCGCTCCTCGAAGACGCGGGTGACGGCGGCGGCGACGGCCGCGTAGGTGCCCTCGACGGGCCGGTGGAGCAGCCCGACGCCATGGGCGCCGGCGGCGGCGCGCAGTCCGGTGAGCGTGCGGGCGGCGAAGCCCGTACCCCTCTCGTACACGGCGGGAGGCTCGCCGAGGACGGCGATCCGGGTGTGGCCGAGACCGGCGAGGTGCTCGACGCAGCGGACTCCGGCGGTCTCGAAGTCGAGGTCGACGCAGTCGAGTCCGGTGGCGTCGGCGGCTTCGGCGGTCTCGGCGGGCAGGCCGATGAGGACGGAGGGCCGCTCGGCCTCCTGGAGGCAGGGCAGCCGGGGGTCGTCGAGCCCCACGTCCATGACGATCATGGCGTCGGCGACGGCACTGCCCTCGACGCGGCGGACGGCTTCGGGGCCTTCCTCGCCGGTGAGCAGCAGCACGTCGTAGCCGTGGGAGCGGGCCGTGGTGGTGACGGCCATCGCGATCTCCATCATCACCGGCACGTAGAGGCCGGTGCGGAGCGGCATCATCAGCGCGAGGATGTTCGTCTGGCTGCTGGCGAGGGCGCGGGCGCCGGCGTGCGGCCGGTAGCCGAGGACGTCGATGCTGTGCTGGATGCGCTCGCGGGTGGGCGCGGATATGGACCGTTTGCCGCTGAGCACGTAGCTGACGGTGCTGGCCGAGACCCCGGCGTGGCGGGCGACATCGGCGAGGGTGACCACGTGCGTGCTCCTGGACGGTTCCCGGTGTTCCGGGCGACCGCCCGACGATTCGGCTCCCGACCCTAAGCGGCGGTTCGACGAGCTGTCCAGACGGGCCACGAAGACTCCGGTGTCGGGGGCGGGGGGGTGGCTCTCCCTGCCGTGCGGCCGGACGCCCACAGGGGGGTGTCCCCGTGTGCTCCTGGCGGCGCCTCCGCGTTCCGCGTCTGAACCCGCACCGCCGGCGCGGCGCCCCTCGGGTGCGGGTTCGGGCCGGTGGGCGGACCCCCGGCGGGGTCAGGCCGGCTCGGCGGACGCGACCTTCACGGGCTCGGTGACCCTCACGGGTTCCGTGCCGGCCGCACTGTGCCGTTCGGCCCACGTTTCCAGGGCCGTGCGGCAGGCGTGGTCGAGGTGGTGCAGGCCGGAGACGTCGACCACGATCGGTCGGTCCTGGGGCAGCGCCTCCAGGCTGTCGAGTATCTTCGGCAGCCTCAGGAAGGTCGCGTTGCCCGACAGATGCGCCTGGAGCGGGCCCGCGCCCTTGTCGATGACCTCCAGCCTGACGTGCGACGTCTCCCAGGCGGTCTTGGCCACGGACAGGGCCAGTCCGATCAGCACGCCCTCGAACATGTTCACGGTGACGATCGCGACGGCCGTCGCCACCAGGATCAGCGCCTCGCCCCGGTGTTCCCGCCACAGCGCCGTGACCCCGCGGAACGGGATCAGCTTCCAGCCCGCGTGGATCAGGATGCCGGCGAGCGCGGGCAGCGGGATCAGCGCCAGCGCCCCCGGCAGCAGCGCCGCGAACAGGAGGAGCCACACGCCGTGCAGGACGCGGGACGCCTTGGTCTTCGCGCCCGCCGCCACGTTGGCGGAGCTGCGGACGATGACCGCGGTCATCGGCAGGGCCCCGAGCACACCGCAGACCGCGTTGCCCGCGCCCTGCGCCATGAGCTCCTTGTCGTACTGGGTGCGTGGACCGTCGTGCAGCCGGTCCACCGCGGCGGCGCTGAACAGGCTTTCGGCGGAGGCGATCAGGGTGAAGGCCAGGACCGTGCCCAGGACGGCCGGGTCGGCCAGCTCGCCGAAGGCGTCGGCGCCGGGCAGCCGGACGGAACCGGTCAGGCCGTTCACCTCGACGGTGGCCACCGGCAGGCCGAACGCCAGGGTGACCGCCGTCGCCAGGATCACCGCGGCGAGCGCGCCCGGCACGGTCCGCGCCTTCTCCGGCAGGTGCTTCCACCCCACCATCACGGCTATGGTGCCCGCGCCGACCGCGAGCGAGGCCGGCGCCGCGGTGCTGTCGAAGGCGCCGAGGACGGCCCCGGGCAACCCCAGGATCTTGTCGACGCCGGAGGCGGGAGCCTTCAGGCCGGCCGCCGCGTACAGCTGACCGGCGATGATCACCAGACCGATGCCGGCCAGCATGCCCTCGACGACGGCGACGGAGATCGCCCGGAACCAGCGCCCCAGCCTCAGGGCACCCATGGCCAGTTGGAGCACCCCGGCGGCGAGGACGATCACACCGAGCGTGGCGAGCCCGAACTCGGTGACGGCCTCGAAGACCAGCACGGTCAGTCCCGCCGCCGGTCCGGACACCTGCAGGCTGCTGCCCCGCAGGAGACCGGTGACGATGCCACCCACGATGCCGGTGACGAGTCCGAGCTCGGCCGGGACGCCCGAGGCGACGGCGACGCCGACGCACAGGGGGAGAGCGACGAGGAACACGACGAGCGAGGCGGTGAAGTCCTGCCGTAAGTAAGGGAAGTTGGTCATGTCGGTTCCCCTCACAGCGCTTCGAAGGCGTCGGTGTCCGCGCGGTACTCGCGTACGGCTCCGGTGTGGACCTCGTAGTACCACCCGTGCAGGCCGAGCCGCCCGGACGCGAGGCCCTTGTCGACGCAGGGGTGGGAACGCAGCCGCAGCAGCTGCGTCAGGACGTGGTGCTGTACGGCTTCGGCGACCGTCGGGTCGGCCGGGTCGGCGCACCGGGGCTCCTCCGCGGCGTGCGCGAGCCAGTCGCGCACCGCGGGGACGGTGTCCAGGTCGTCGCCGCGCACCACGGCACCCACGGCACCGCAGTGCGAGTGGCCGCAGACCACGATGTGCCGGACGCCGAGGACCTCCACGGCGTACTCGATGGTGGCGGCCTCGCCGGTCGGGGTGCCGGAGCCGTACGGCGGGACGATGTTGCCCGCCGTGCGCAGCTCGAAGAGCTGGCCGGGCCGGGCACCGGTGATCAGGGCGGGGACGACCCGGGAGTCGGCGCAGGTGATGAACAGGACCTCGGGGGACTGGCCTTCGGCCAGTCGGGCGAACTCCTCAGGGCGCTGTCCGAACGTACGGGCGTTGTCGATGAGGGGTTGCATGGCGTGGTGGCTCCTCCTGGCGCGTCGTGGGGACGCGTCGGGTGTGCAGGGCAGGTGTGGGGTGGTGGGACTGCTCTGCCACTCAGCAGCGGAACACCTGGAGTGCGGCTGTGGAGCGGAGGCCCGGCGATTTCGCCGAGGAGGGATCCGCGGCACCGCGCGTGGCCGGCCGGGGCGTGGTCGAGGCGGGGCGCGGCGGCGACGGGCGTTCGGACGCGGCCGGCTTGTCGGCGGTGCGGTGGCGGTCGCGGGTGCGCAGGGGACCGATCGGGTCCGCCGGCGGCTCGGCGTCGCGACAGGTGACGACCTCGTCGTACGAGGCCGTCCCGGAGGACTCCGTTCCGAACGGTGCCTCGGCCACGGTGTGCCGGGGCGCGTGTGCGGCTGCGAAGGAGGCGGTGGTGAGGAGCTGGAGGGAGACGAGGACGAGGGCGAGGGCCGAGAGCCCCGTCCAGGCCGTCATTGCTCGGCGCATATGCCTCCCTCCAGGGCGATCCACCAGGTCTAGAGATCACCAACACTTGGTCAAGGACCAGTCAAGGAGACGATAACCCGGCAAGCCTCTTGCAGGGTTAACTGGACGTTACGAGTGGAAACGAGCCCGAAAACCCGAGAATTCTTGACGCGGACCGCCCCTTGAACGCCGGCCGCCGACCGTGTACGTGCGAAGCTCCCCGGAATGTCGGTCGTCGGCGCGGACCCGACCATGATCCGCCGGACAGGCCCTAGCGGAAGAGCGGGGCCGGAAGGATGCCGCGGGCCCTCAGCTCGCCCGCGACCAGCGCCGCGTACTCCGTGGCCCCCCGTACCGACGTGTGCGTGTTGTCCCGTTTCTCGGTCGTCAGATAGAGCGCCTTGGACGCCTCGGGGCCCAGCTGTTCGACCCGCGCCTTCGTGAGGGCGGTGAGGTCGACCAGCGGGGTGCCGAGCGAGCCGGCGAGGGCCCGGATCTCGGCGGGGTGGTCGACGCCGAGGCCGTTGACGAGCAGCGCGACGCCGTTGTCCAGGGTGCCGTCGGGGTTGAACCAGCGGCGGACGATCGGGGTGACGAGGACGGGTTCGCCGCCCCTGGCCCGTACCCGCTCGACGAGGGTGGTGAGGTTGGCCCGGTAGGTGGCCGCGTCGGTCTGCTTGTCGTTGTGGGCGAGCTGGACGAGGACGGGGTCGCCGGGCCGGATCTCCGCCTCGACCCGGTCGAAGAGCGCCGGGTTCGCCAGGAAGGTGACGGTGCTCTCGCCGGAGTCGGCGTGGTTGGCGACGGCGACGCCCCGCCCGAGGTGGACGGGCAGCATCTGGCCCCAACCGGTGTACGGATCGGCCGGCTGGTCGCAGACGGTCGAGTCCCCGACCAGGAAGAGGCGCCGGGCGGCGGGAGCCGGGGTGATCCGGAGCGAGGCCACGCGCGGCGCGGCCCCGCCGAGGACGAGGTCGAGGCCCGGGCTGCCGGCGGCGCCGGTGGGCTCGCCCTCCGGGTCGCGGACGTCCACGGTGAAGGAGCGCCGGAGCCGCTCCCCCGCCCCGGTGGCGGTCTCGGCGAGCAGGGCCCGCCGGGTCTCGCCGGTGACGGCGGTCGCCCCGGCGGCCCGGCCGCCGAGGGTCACGGTCACGTCGTACGTACCGGGGGCCACGTCGAAGTGGCAGGCGAGCGTCCCGGTGTCCGTGGGGACGCAGTGGTCGAGGCCCTGGCCGAAGGGACCGTCGGCGTGGGCGGCGGGCGCGCCGGCGAGGGTGCCGAGCAGGGTCGCCGTCGCGGCGACGAGGGCTGTCCTTCTCATCGTGCTTCTCCCGGTGGTCACTTGGGCAGGTGGTCGCCGACGAGGGCGAGGTTCTGGATGGCGGCGAGGCCGAACAGGGCGGTGGTGTTGGTGCTGATCCACAGGTGTTCGTAGCCGGGTTCGAGGGCGGCGGAGCCCTGGACGGGGGTCTTGTCCCAGACCATGGCCGCCGTGTAGCCGTCGCTCTTGTCGAACTTGGCCCAGGCCCGCTGGGCGAGCTTGGTGTCGTTCGACCGGGCGGCGGCGTAGGCGTCCAGGCGCGAGTGGCCCTGGAAGAGGAGCAGGGTGCCGAAGTTCTGCCCGTAGCGGGCGGCCTGTTCGGTCTTGGTGGCGTTGAAGTAGCGGCAGTAGTCGAGCCAGGCGCTCTCGAAGGCGGGCATGTCGATGAGGTCGATGAGCTCGGCGCACATCTCGACCAGGCCGAACATGGCGGAGAGGTGGGAGACGCCGACGACGGGCTTGTCGGCGATCGCGAAGCGGCCGGTGTCGAGGTCGTAGAGGCCGGTGCCCTGGACGAAGCCGTTGGGCTGGGCGGCGATCGTCTCCATGGTGGAGCGGAGCCGGGCCTCGGCCTTGGCGGCCTTGGGTCCGCCGCGCTCCCACTCGGTGAGCCAGGCGGCGGCGAGGCCGCTCCAGTCGGTGCCGAAGCCGACGGAGAGGGCGTGCCGGTCGGGGGTGTAGGGCTCGGTGCGGATCTTGCGGATGGGGTCGAGGACGAGGAAGGTCTCGTCGGAGTCGACCTGGTCGTGCATGAGGTCGCCGACGCGTTCGTCGGCGGTGAGGAAGTAGTACGGGCGGCGGTAGACGGCGGTGGAGATGCGCTGTTGCTTGGCGCTGTCGGCGAAGTGCTGGACGCCGTGGCGGGTGCCGAGGCCGGCCCACTTCCCGAGGTGGTAGACGTCGACCTCGCCGGTGTGGCGGGTCATGGCCTCGGCGAAGCGGAAGACGTCGGCGCGCCCGGAGCGCAGGTAGGCGTACCAGAGCCAGAGGTCGGGCGAGAGTTCGGAGTTGTCCCAGGCGTAGCCGCCGACGTCGTACCGCCACTGGTGCCGGTCCTCGTCGTAGGTGTGCATGATGTCGCCGTAGTCCCAGAAGCCGTACCAACGGCGCTGCTCGGCCTGGTCCTTGTAGTAGGTGAAGAGGTAGTCGAGGTGGTCCTCGATCCTCGCCTTCGCCGGGGTGGAGCGGTCGACCGGCGAGAACAGTCCGCCGAACACCCGGGCGCGGACGAGGTCCTCGGGGCTCGCGGCGAGCTGCGGCGGGGTGCGGACGGCGGCGGCCTGGGCGACGAGCGCGTCGGCGGTGGGGGTGGCGGCGTTGGCCCAGAACATCAGCTCGCTGGTGCGGGCGATGCCGTAGGGGGTGCCGAAGCCGGGCTCGTGGTCCTCGTAGGTGATGTTGAGGCCTTCGAGCTGCTCGGGGTACGTGTCCTGGCCCATGCCGTCGTGGTAGAAGCGCAGGTCCATGGGCTGGGCCTCGGGTGACCAGAGCCAGAGGGTGACCTCGGCGGCGTCGCCGGCGGCGCCCCGGATGTCGAGCTGGGCGGGGTGCTTCTGCCAGAAGTCCCGCAGGCCGAAGGAGAGTCCGCCGGTCACCCCGCCGACGTAGCCGAAGCCGCTCGCGCGGCGGCCGCCGCCGGCCGCGATCCAGCCGTGGCCGGGCCTGGTGCGCTTGCGGAGGGCGAAGCCGTCGGCGGAGAGCTGGGCGAGGGTGTAGTCGCCCCAGGTGGGGACGTACTGCATGCGGGTGGTGACGCGCTGGTCCCAGGTGGCGGGGTCGGGCAGCTTCTCGCCCCTGACCTGCGCCGTGCGCACGGCGGCGCCGGGATCGCGGCGCAGGCCGGTGACGCCCTGGACGGCCTCGGTGAGGAAGCCGGCGCCCTCGCCGGCGATGCGGACGTGCCGGTCGTAGGCGGCGTCGCGCATCGGGACGGTGAAGCGGACGCCGAGGCCGCGGATGAAGTCTTTGTTCTGGTCACCGTCGTAGGTGATGGTGTGGACCATGCGGAACGACTCGGAGCCGGCGTAGAAGTACAGCCGCACCGAGAACGGAAGCCAGCTCCGGCTTCCCTTGCGGTGCTTGCCGTCGATCCGCACCACGGCCCGTACGGGACCGCTCTGTTCGACGACGGCTCCTGCGATCTCCCCGTCGAACCGCTCCCACTTGGCGTTGCCCTGGTCGCCGTCGTCGAGGTCGCTCTGCCGGAGGAGGACGAGCCGGCCGTCGGTGGCGATCTTCACGCCGTCGCGGGTGACGGACTCGACGAGCTTCCCGCCGTCCTTCGAGACGACGGCCCGGACGGTGCCGGTGTCGACGGTGATCCGCCGCCCGGTCTCGGTGACGGACACGGTCTTCGCGCCGGTCGCGGGCTCCTTCGGCATGCCGAGGCCCGCCGCCTTCATCGCGCCGCCGACGATGCCGCCGAGGACGATGACGCCCACGCCGGCCCAGAAACCGGGCACGT
>NZ_JBEXSZ010000229.1:0-8396 GCF_040613865.1 Streptomyces sp. NPDC006197
ACACCTCCCTCAACGGCGCGGGAGCCCTGTGCGTTGCGGTCCTTATCCTGACTCGGCCTGGGTCACTCGATCAGTGGCCAATCTGAAAGAGCTCAGTAACTCCGAAGCGATTTCATCTGCCTTGCAACACCGTCGGCCGCCCTGACCGGGGAGAAAGGGCCCCGGGTTCAGCCGGGGCCCTTTCTCGTCTACGCGTGGCTCTCTCTCGGTGTCCGGCTGGGTGCGGTGGGGCTGCGGTACGACGTCGCCCCTGCGGCTTTACACCGCTGAGGAGCACTACGGCAGAGGGCACTGCAGGCTCCCACTCGGCACGAGAGGTCGCCCACGAGAGATCATCTGCATCAAACTCTGTCAGTCGTCCCCTACCGCCACGCGTCGGGATCCGTCGTGATCGCTGCCCGAGCGGCCTGCAGGAAGGCTCGCGTCTGCCGCTCAACAGGGGCCGGCCCCAACGCGCTCAACGCTTCCTCGTCCCTGCCTGCCTCCATGCGCTGGTGCATCGCAACGCATGCGGACATGAAGTCCGCCTCCAGAGCATCCGCGAACTCGGCGGGCGCATCGCGAATGTCCTGGACGATCACCATGACCAGGCGGTCTCTGGCGTAGCCCAGTGTCCGTACTCGCCATCCCAGTTGCCGCGCCGCGCGGCGCATCGCGGCACGGATGAGTCCCATCCCTCCCAACCTCTCCGCGTCCGCCGGGTGGAGGTTGGCCTGCAAAGCCCCGCCGTACCCGCCAGCCCCTTCAGGGCAGCTGGCTTGAAGCACCGGCTTCAACGCCTCGGCCAGAGCAAGACACCGCGGATCCTTAGACAGCGCAGGCTGCTTGACCAGCACGGTCTCGGCCGTCGCCGTTGCAGCGGTGCTCGGCTCCGCACTGGAATGAGTCCGCCTCGTCATGCCAGGTGCACCGAGGTTCTGCTGCAGAACGACCAGGGCCTGTTCCATGCCCGCACCGTCGAGTCGGGCCGGGAGAAGTCCGGCCTCGCTGCATGCGATCACATGATGGAGGGCCTTCTGGTAAGCCATGGGCTGGGCAGAGGCGAAGGTCCGGGCCAGACGAGTGCGGTGGGTACGGCCAGACATCACGATCCCATCAGGCCCGCTCCACAGCGGATACACCCCACCGCACTCTGTATCCAGCAGGCCTTGGACGTGAAGGGTCAGATCCGAGCCGGAGTACATCACCGTGGTCCTGGCGGCGGCCAGGTTCACCCAAGGCGGTGGCCCTACGGGGTGGTACGCGCCCACAAGCGCAGAGCCAGTATGCCACCTGGCCCTGCGCGGCGCGGCGGAACGGGACCATGTTGCGTCACGGCAGCCGCCGAGATCGCCGTAGAAGGCCATCACGGGGAAGATCGCCGTTTCTACGGTGCCGGGGCCTGGTCGGTGGAGCGCGTGAAGGTGCCGGCGTTGGTCCCAATCTCGTATGTCTCGTCCACGTACGGGAATCTCGGCGCGCATCGCTGCCTCACGCTGAGGTCTCACGTGCAGGTGGGTGTCTGCATCATGCAGCAACGGCAGGAGTGATGCGTGTCCTTGGAGGCTTGTGCGCCGTTGCAAAGATCGAGGTTGACACGAAAGGGCAGGTGTATGTCGTACGGATACGGTGGCGGGCCCAACTGGCCGATGATCCAGGCCCGGCGACGGGCCGAAGAGAGCGCGGAGACTGCCCGCCGCGCGGCTGCGGCTGACCGTGCGGTGGCAGGCCGGTGGGAGGCGGCGTTCGAGGCTCTGGCCGGGCAGGTACGCGCGGCAGCCGAGCGTAGTGGTGCCGAGCACCGTGACGACGGCCGGTGCGGCTGCGCGCCGTGCTGGGAGGTGGTCATCGCCGGCCTCGCTGCCGAGGCCGAAGGACGTCAGAAGGCCGCCGGAGGTGCCGGGTCCTTCACGTTCTCGGTCGATGACCTGTTCCACGGCGGCGGCGCCTGAGACCCGCCCCTGACGCAGCAGGTCCGCCGGGAACCGGCGCTACGAGTCTCAAGGGCGGGTGGGTGTGATGTGCAGGGCGTGAAGGGGCTGGCGGGGTGTCGCGGGCAGGACTTCGAACCACGCCTGACCGTCCTCGAGGTAGAGGTGCGCCCTTCTCCAGTAGCGCCAGTGCAGGTCGATGAAGCAGTCGATCGTGTCGTCGCTCGCCCCGTAGGCCAGGGGTCGGCCGTGGAGCACGAGGCGGTCCGGGGCGTGGCCTGTGTGCTCCAGGTGAGCAAGCGCGGCGCTGGCGGCGCGGCGGAGTGGGCTGCTGGCGGTCCAGCGATCGTCCATGTGCTCCCCAGCGGTAGTCGAGCGGGGCTGATCGTCAGTGAGGGGGAACGTGGTGATGGTGGCCCTACCTTCGGTGCTCCAGCGGTGCAGGTCGATGCGGACCGGGCGGGGCAGCAGGTCGGCGATCGTCTCGTAGGCGGGCAGAACGTGGTCGCGTGGAGCGCGGCCGGCGGCCGGGTCGACGGCGATCGTGGCGAGTCTCTGCCGAGCGAGGGCGATCGGTTCGCCCCGCTGCCAGAGCAGCAGGAGGTCGATGCCCTCGTCCTGGAGGGCTTGGCGTTCCTGGAACTGGAAGCTGGTGCCGCGGCGGTTGCCACGCAGGGCCTTGCGCATGGGGGTGTGGCCGTCACGGCCGCTGCACAGGGCGTCGACTACCTGCTGTGTCCAGCGTTTGTCGGTGGTGTGCTGGACCACGACGTCGATGTCGCCGACTTCCGGGGCGCCGCGGATGTAGGAGCCGAAGAGGTGGACTTCGGTGATGAGGTCGAGTGGCCAGGTGTTCTGTTCGAGACGGTCGAGCATCTCGTGCAGGATGAAGGTCGCCCGCTCGCGCTTCATGCAGCAGCTCCTGATCTTGTCCAAGTTGGCCAGTGCCGGAGGAGGGGGACTTTAACCCCCGATACTGACAACGGCGTCTGCCGTGAGTCGAGATGGGCTGAGCGCATGGTTCCTGCGACGGTGTGCCTCAGGGTCGCGATGCTTTCCCGTCCCTTCCCTGTTTAGGGCACTGCCAGGTGGTTATCAACTGAACGCGGCAGGCTGCATCTTGGGCGGCACTGTCTCCACTGCGACTGACCCGCTCAGCGCACAGCTGTCCGCTCCACACCGGCTCCGACACGGCCGGCAGCTCCCCGGCATCAGACTCCGAAGCCGCCAATACCCACAGATGTCGCGGGCGTGCACTTCGGCTACCCCCTCGACTTCGGCCCAGACCCGCGGACTCACAAGCCCGAACCCGCCGCGCCCGCCCCGGGTGCCGCCGCCCTCCCGCCGCAGAAGAAGCCCATGTCGGACGCGGACCGCTCCAGGGTGTACCGGCAGCTCGTGGAAACGGCGCAGAACAAGCTCGCTCGCCAAGGCGCGAGGCCGTCACCGCACGGCGAGCGACGCGCCGGTCCGCATCACGGAGGCACGCCGTGCCGTCATTCTCCGCAGCCACGACCGGTGTGAGAACCCGCAGTGTGCCAATCCCGGCGAAGCCGGCGATGTCAGCGACGCCGGCGACCCGCTCCTCGACGTCGACCGCATCGGTGGCCTTGCCGCTACGGGGGACGACGAGGCTGTAGACATGATTGCCCTGTGTCCCAACTGCCACCGGATCAAGACCCTGGGCCGGACCCGGCAGAGCTCATACCTGTGCTGCGTGAAACCGTGCGCCGCCGCCATACCGACATGCTCCGATCCGGTTGAGGGCGTGCGGGGTGCGCCTGGCGGATGGATCACAGTGCCTGCAGCGACGACTGCGGCCGGTCCCGGTGTCCGTCGGCCCGCCCGCGCCACCCTGGTCCCAACGCCGCTGTAATGCCCTGGCTCTGCCCGTCCGCTGGGCAACGGCCATGTCCCCCTCCCGGTTTGCGCGAGACTTGGCGCAGCGCATCCTCTGCCTCTCGGTTGGAGCGAGCGGTCACGGCTGGGCTGGGTGCCTGACCGGAACGCGAGATCGTGAGAGGTGCGGCACCGTGACAATCAAAAGGGGTGGGGATTGAGACGTTTTGTGTCGAAATGGATTGTGCGTGGCCCGCTCCTTTTGGGCGCGCTGGCGTTCCTTGCATGGACAGTCCTGCGTAAGGGATGGGGCGAGGCGGATCCGGTCGCCAGCGTCATGGGGGTCGTGATCGTTCTGGTCTTGATGATTTGGCCCAAGTTCAGCCCGGCGGCAGTGGCGGCTGCGCCTGTCGCGCCTGGCCCTGTGGCCGTCCCGGACGGGTGGGTGGACCGGGCGGAGGCCGGCCAGGTGGTCGACGCCGTCCTTATACGCACCCGCCGGCGTTGGCGCGGGGGTGACGCGGTGGCCATCACTGCGGGTCTGCATGGGGCGGGCGGTTTCGGCAAGACGACACTCGCCCGGTTTGCCGTCGCCCAGTCGAAGGTCCGCAAGAGATTCCCCGGCGGGATCTGGTTCATCACGATCGGCCGCGACGTGAGGGGGAGGGCCGCGGTCGCGGCCAAGGTCGCCGCGGAGATGGCGCGTATTACCGGGGTCGAGTCCACGGCCGGCGATGATCCGGAGCAGGCCGGCGCTCAGCTGGGCAAGCTCCTTGCCGCAAGGCCGCGGACCCTGGTGGTGATCGACGACGTGTGGGAGGAGGAGCAGCTGCGGCCGTTCCTCATCGGTGCGGAACGGCAGTGTGTCCGGCTGATCACCACCCGCAACCCGGGCGTGCTTCCCGCTCATGCCGCGCGGATCGCTGTCGACCGTATGACGTACGACCAGGCCCGGCTGGTCCTGACCAAGGGGTTGTCGCATCTCCCGGAACAGGCGGTGATCGACGACCTTGTCGAGGCGACCGGACGGTGGGTGCTGCTGTTGCGGATCGCCAATCGTGTCATGAGCGAGCAGTTGTCGACCGGGGCGGATGCGAATGTGGTCGGTCGGCGTCTTCTCGACCGGCTGCGTGTGCACGGGCCTGCGGCGAGCGACCCTCAGAAGGATTTCGATCTCAACGACGTCGACGAGCGGAACCGGGCTGTGCGCGCCAGTCTCGCTGCCGCCACCGAACTCCTCCCTGCCGACGGGGAGCACAGGTTCGCAGAACTTGGGGTCTTCGCCGAGGACGAGGCCGTCCCGATCGCGCTGGTAGCCCGCCTGTGGGAGGGGACGGCCGGTCTGGACGAGACCACTGCGCGAAGCCTGTGCAGGCAGATGGCCGACCTGTCGCTACTCCGTCTCGATTCCAGTGTCCCGGGCGGGACCGTGGCTCTGCACGACGTGATCCGCGACCATCTCCGGGCCGAGTTGTCAGCTCGCCTGCCCACGGTAAACGCCGTCCTTCTCGACACCGTCACCGCTGCGGCCGAGGGCGGGCCCGGGTGGTGGACAACACCTCACGAATACCTGCGGAACTTTCTCATCGGCCACCTGGTGGACGCGGAGCGTGCCCAGGAAGCGGTTGCCATTGCCACGGATTTCCGCTGGGTGCGCATGCGTTTGCGCCACCATGGCCTCACCGCACCTCTTCGAGATCTCTCTCTGGTCCCTCATGCCGATGCAGCCGCTCTGGCTTCGCATCTGGAGCGTGCCACACATCTCCTTACCCCTACCACACCGCCCCGGGCCCTTGATGCCATGCTGCGCAGCCGCGTTCCTGGAGGCGCGGCGTGGCTGGCCGCCGCCGACACGCTCTTGTCAGGACCGGCGCTTGTAGACTGGTGGACACCGCCCGATCTGCCCAGTTCTGCGCTTCTGCGGACCCTTACGCATCAGGCACCCGTTGACGAGATGGCCTTCAGTCTTGATGGGGCCCGCCTCGCCACCATTGACATCGGTGGCCGAGTCCGGGTCTGGGAGTCCTCGAGCGGGGCGCAGGTATGCGAGCTGCCGCGTCGCGGCCGAATGAGGGAGGTCGCTTTCAGCAACGGTGGAGCACATCTGCTCACCGTCGATAGCAATGGCATCGTCTACGGCTGGGATCTTGCCACCGGCTCGGCGCTGCACCAGTTCTTTCCAGGCGAATGCCGTGCCGCCGCGTTCAGTGCCGATGGTTCTCGTCTCTTCACCGGACTGGAGCACGGAGCGGTAGCTGCTTGGGACACGTCCACCGGGGCCAAGCTCAACGAGTTTCAGACGCCCAGGAACAGAGGAATAGGTCGGCTTCTGGTGAGCCAGGGTGGCGCGAAGCTGGTCTTCTCCATGCGTGGCGGCTTGCGTTCCTACTCCTGCGACGCCGGCACAGGCGACAATCTGCAGTCCCTGCAAGGCCGACCTGTCGCGGTCACAGCGGACGGGACTCACGTTGCCACAGCCCAGGGCGGAAGTGTGGGGATCTGGAGTACGTCGTCCGGCGAGCGTCTGTACGAACTTCGCGGTTTCCTCGACGTCACCGTGGCAGCGTTCAATGCCGACGGCACGGAACTTGCTGTCGGAAACCGTGAGGGCGCCGTGGAGGTGTGGGACATCGGGACGAGGACACAGGTCCACCGCTTCCACCATGGATCGTTGTGCTCCTCGCTGAGTTTCGGCCCGGACGGTTTGAGACTCACAAGCGCCAGCATGGACAGGACCGTCCGGATCTGGGGCCTCGCTGCCAGTTCGCCGCAGCCGCAGGAGATCTCCGTCGGTGTCGCAGCGGTCAGCGCTGATGGATCTCGCGTCGCCACGGTCAGCCGTGAGGGATTCTCCGTCTGGGACGCTGCGAGCGGAGTGCACGTCCAGCGCTTCGCGAGAGGCGACGGAGCCGCCGGACAGGAGTTGTGGTTCGCCCCTCCCTTCTACGGAGACCAGGCCGACCTGCTCTCGGCAGCTTTCACGGCGACAGGCATTCGCTTCGCCGCGGCCGCAGATCGCGAGAAGGTCGGCGTGTGGGACGCCGCTGGGACGCTGCTTGTACAACTCACCTGTGCCGGGCCGCTGGAGAAGCTGAAACTCAGCCCTCTCGGAGATCTCCTTGTCACGGTCGACCGGCAGGGGACCGTCAGCGTATGGGACACCGCCAGCGGCATGCAGATGCATCAGTTGCCTGCCCACAGAGTTCGCAGGCTCGTGTTCAGCCCAGACGGATCCCGCATCGCTACAGACGGCCACGGCTACGGACCCAGCGTCTGGGACACCGCCTCTGGTGCACAGGCCGCGCATCTGGCGCACCGCTCGGCACGGGCGTGGGCCTTGGCATTCAATCCAGACAACAGTCAACTGGCCATCGCTGAGAGCGGCGCCGGTTTCCGAGTCGTAGACATTGCTACGGAAGCCGTCGTTCATAGGTTCCGCGGCACCAGGGTCAGGGCGGCAGCCTTCAGTCCCGACGGCAAGTACCTCGCCGGCGCGGGAAACGACACGATCTTCGTCTGGGACGCCACGACAGGTGAACACCTCACCAGCATGCGGGCCGACAGCGACCTTGAATCTGTGATCTGGCATCCCGGCAGCCGAGCTCTCTTCGTCGGCGGCCGAGGCCTTCTCGGCTACGAGTTCGTGGCATAGACCGGCGCGACGCTGGTGAGGATCGTCGGTCCTTTCCAGGCGGCGACGGCGTACGTCCGGCCACCGATGGTGCTGCCGTTCAGCGAGCAGCGAGAACAGGGCCCCGGTTTCACCTGGGGCCCTGTTCTCGTCCACCCGCGGCTGCTCTCCTCCGCTGTGGCCGGCCAGGGGGTGACGGGCCTGCGGTAACTGCGCCGAAGCGACCGGCACCGGCCGATACTGGATCTGTCCGGCCCTTACGCCGTACGAAGATCGTCGCCATCGCAAGGCGATATCGGGCTGGCGGTTGGCGAAGCTGATGATGGCGCGTGCTAGGAACTGTCCGGCCGATCTTGGGTTCGGGGTAATGTATGGACGCCCTGCGCGGCGGGTGCCATGATCACGCTGGCGTCTGGCGTGGGTCCAGCGCGCAGGAGAGAAACCATGAAGCTCTATCTCGCCGTGCCTCTTGCTCTGATAGCAATGTTCATCGCTGCCTCTGGCGTCGCGGCGATTACCCGTGGCTGGATACTCCCCATGAACCGGCGCCACGTCCGCCGCCCGCGGCTCTATGGATGGGGCCAGTTGGTAGTGGCCTTCGCGCTGTGCTGGCAGGTGGTCTTTGTGCTGGTGATCGATAGCTCCGACAGCCGGCAATGGGGCACTCTGACCGGCGGCGTGGTTTTGATCGTCGGCCTCGTCGTGATGATGGCGGGCCAGCGTGCGGGAAGTAATCGGCAGGGCAGCGGCACGTCTTACTGATCGTTTCAGAATGCCGCCCTGCGGAGACGCTTGCGGCCCATGGAACAATCCCCTTCAACCACGGGCTCAGGGGGAATGACGACGTATGGAACCGGTTGGGGATGCACGAGGGCTCGTGCTTGGTTACGTCGACGCTCTGAACGCAGTTGACGCGGCCACGAGGGCGGCGATCCCTTCGCTTGAGCGACTCGCAGATGTCCTCGGCCTGGTCCGTTCGCACCGGATCATCAACCGGAGTGGGCGGGTCGGCACCT
>NZ_JBEXSZ010000230.1:0-8222 GCF_040613865.1 Streptomyces sp. NPDC006197
TCGGCCTGCCCCGGGAACTGCCCCGCCTGAGCGAATCGGCCCTGATCATGGTCGACTTCCAGAACACCTACCGCACCGGCGTCATGCGGCTCGACTGCTGGTCGGCGGCGGCGTCACGTACGCCCTGGTCGGCCGGGACGGCGACCCGCAGCAGGGGCAGTTGGCCGGCGGGCAGTCGCCGACGAGCCCGGGCGCCGACCCCGGCCGGATCCTCGACTCGGGAGCGCCCGGGGCGGGAGCGACCGCCACCAGGAGCCCGTCCGCCTCCGCGACGCCCTCCGAGGGGGACGCGAAGACCCCGTCGTCCGCGAGCCCGACCGGGTCCTCGTCCCCGTCCTCCCCCTCGTCCTCGTCCCCGCACTCGTCCCCGTCTCCGTCGAGGACGACCAAGGCGCCGGTCCCGGGCGGCAGCACCGGCGGAACAACCGGCGGCGGCTCGAACACGACGGGCGGCGGCGATACGTCCCCGAGCCCCGCGTCCGGCGGCTGCACCCCCGTCGGTGGCGGGAAGTACAACTGCCAGGTGTGGCGCACCGAGAAGACGTACCGTCACGACGGCGGCGAGATGGGCGTCCTGAACGCCGGCACGAACTACTTCTACTGCCAGGTCGACCTGGGCCGTCGCGAGACGTACGGCCAGTGGACCAACATCTGGTGGGCCAGGACCGACGACGACAGCGGCAACACCAACGTGTACTTCAGCGTCGTCTACATCAAGGGCGGCGCCAACGACCAGCCCGTGCCCGGTCTCCCGATCTGCTGACCGCGCCGGGGGCGGAGCCGGGCGCGGCCGTACGAGGCCGGGCCGGGCGTCAGGCCTCGTACGGCGGGACCTCGCCCGAGCCGCGGGCGATCAGGCGGGTGTCCAGGACCACCGTGGCCGGCGCCTCGTCGACCCCCTCCAGGCGCCGGAAGAGCCGTTCCGCCGCCGTCCGGCCGAGCGCGGCCGCGTCCTGGGCGATGACCGTGATGCCCAGCAGGTCGGCGAGCTCGATGTCGTCGAAGCCGACAAGGGCGACCGGGCGTTCACGGCCGGCGAGGGCCCGTACGGCGGTGACCGTCACCCGGTTGTTGCCCGCGAACAGCGCCGTCACCGGCTCCGGCCCGGAGAGCATCGCCCCGGCCGCCTCCGTCACCCGCTCCGGGTCGGTCGGGCCGAGCGACACCCACGCGTCGGCCACGTCGAGGCCCGCGTCCTCCATCGCCGCCCGGTAGCCCCGCAGCCGCTCCCTCGCGGTGTGGATACCGGGCCGGTCGGCGATGAAGCCGATCCGCCGGTGGCCGTGTGCGACGAGGTGCGCCACTCCGGCCCGCGCGCCGCCGAAGTTGTCCGAGAGGACGGCGTCCGCGTCGATCCCGCCCGCCGGGCGGTCGACGAACACGGTGGCGACGCCCGCCCGGATCTCCGGCTCCAGATAATGGTGGTCGCGGCCCGCCGGGATGACGATCAGTCCGTCCACGCGCCGCGCGCACAGCGCGAGCGCCAACTCCTGCTCGCGCTCCGGGTCCTCGGCGCTGGAACCGTTGATGAGCAGGGCCCCGTGCGCCCGCGCCACCTCCTCCACGGCCCGGCTGAGCGGCCCGTAGAAGGGGTCGGCGAGGTCCTCCAGGACCAGCCCGACGGTCGCCGTCCTGCCCTTGCGCAGAACGCGCGCGCTGTCGTTGCGGCGGAAGCCCAGCGCCTCGATGGCCTCCCGCACCCGGTGCTCGGTGTCCGGGGTGACGCCCGGTTCGCCGTTGACGACCCGGGACACCGTCTTGAGGCCCACGCCCGCCCGGGCGGCGACGTCCTTCATCGTGGGCCGGTTGCCGTAGCGGGGGTCGGGACGGGCGATGTCGGCCACGGTGCGCGGTTCCTCCGGAGCGTGTCGAGTCGATCTCGGTTCGAGCATAGGCCTTGGACAACGTTGTCATCACTGGGAGACTGTAGGGAACCACTTCCCGTTCCCGCCGACAGGAGGCTTCCCGCGCATGGACACCGACCCCGCCACGGGCCTCGTCGCCGCCCTCGACATCGGGGGCACCAAGATCGCCGGAGCCCTGGTCGACGGGGAGGGCCGCATCCGCCTCCGCTCCCAGCGGCCCACGCCCGCGCGTGAGGACGGCGAGACGGTGATGGCGGCGGTCGAGGCGGTGCTCGCCGACCTCGCGGCCTCCCCGCTGTGGGAGTCCGCCGGTGCCGTCGGCATCGGCAGCGCGGGCCCGGTCGACGCCTCCCGGGGGACCGTCAGCCCGGTGAACGTGCCCGGCTGGCGCGACTATCCCCTCGTCGAGAGGGTGCGCCGGGCCGCGGCCGGCCGACCGGTCACCCTCGTCGGCGACGGCGTCGCCATGACGGCGGCCGAGCACTGGCTCGGAGCCGCCCGGGGCCACTCCGACGCCCTGTGTCTCGTGGTCTCCACGGGCGTCGGCGGCGGCCTCGTGCTCGACGGCCGGGTCCACCCCGGCCCCACCGGCAACGCCGGTCACATCGGCCACATTCCGGTGGATCTCGACGGCGAGCCCTGCGCGTGCGGCGGACGCGGCTGCGTCGAGCGCCTCGCCAGCGGCCCGCACCTCGCCCGCCGCGCCCTGGAGAACGGCTGGCGGCCGGGGCCCGACGGCGACGTCTCCGCCGCCGCGGTGGCCGCCGCCGCACACGCCGGGGACCCGATCGCCGTCGCCTCGTTCGAGCGCGCGGCCCAGGCACTCGCGGCGGGCATCGCCGCCACCGCCGCTCTCGTCGAGATCGACATCGCGGTCGTCGGCGGCGGGGTGGCGGGTGCCGGCGAGGTCCTCTTCGCCCCGCTCCGGCGCAGCCTCCGCGCCTACGCCACGCTCTCCTTCGTCCGGAACCTGACGGTCGTCCCCGCCCTCACGGGCACGGACGCGGGGCTTCTGGGGGCTGCGGCGGCGGCGGGCGAGGGGGCGTGGGCGGACTCGGCCATCTGACCTGGATTCAATGTCCGGGATCCAATATTCGGATCCCGGACATTGAATCCCGGACATTGGAACCCGGACATTGAATCCAGGATCCCGGACATTGGATCCAGACCCCAGACCGATCCCCGCCTCCGCCGCCCCCTCACTCCCGTACCCGCTCCGCCGTCCGCTGTTCGACGACCACCAGGAACGCGTCGGACTCCAGGTCCATCACGACCCGGGCCGGCACTCCCTCCTCGCGCCGCGCGCCGGCGAACTCCTCCGCGGGCAGGCTGCCCCGCGGCCCGCCGGCCGGAAACCGTTCGAGAACCGTACGACTCATCTCAGCACCCCCTCGTGCTCGCCGTCTTCAACGAGAGCCGCCCGGAAGTGTCACGCACATGCCGAGACGTGTGTTCGTGGTTTCCGTGGCAGGGTGTTGCGGGCAAGCCACTGGGGGCTATCGAAGAGGGGGAAACGTGATCGTCTGGATCAACGGTACGTTCGGTGCGGGAAAGTCCAGCACCGCGCGCGAACTGGTCGATCTGATCCCGAACAGCACCCTGTACGACCCCGAGCTCACCGGCGGAGGGCTGCGCAGGCTGCTCCCGGCCAAGCGGCTCGCCGAGGTCGAGGACTACCAGGACCTGCCGATCTGGCGCCGTCTGGTCGTCGACACCGCCGCCGCCCTGCTCGCCGAGGTCGGCGGCGTCCTGGTCGTCCCGATGACCCTGCTGCGCCAGGAGTACCGGGACGAGATCTTCGGCGGGCTCGCCGCCCGCCGCATCGACGTGCGCCATGTGCTGCTCGCCCCGGAGGAAACGATCCTGCGGCAGCGGATAGACGGCCGGGCGGAGTACGGCGACCCCGAGGTCGACGCGCGCGTCCGGGAGTGGTGCCACCGGCACCTGCCGTCGTACCGCGCCGCCCTCGACTGGCTCGCCGACGACGCGTACGCGCTCGACACCTCGGCGCTCACCGTGACCGAAGCCGCCCGGGCCGTCGCCGACGCGGTCCGGGCCGACCGGATCGCACCCTGCGGCATCGTCCAGACGCCCGAGCCGACCGGCGAGACCCTCGCCGCCGGAGTCCTGCTCTTCGACGAGCAGGACCGGTTCCTCCTCGTCGACCCCACCTACAAGCCCGGCTGGGAGTTCCCCGGCGGCGTCGTCGAGCCCGGCGAGCCCCCGGCCCGGGCCGGCATGCGCGAGGTCGCCGAGGAGATCGGCCTCGAACTCGACGCCGTCCCCCGTCTGCTGCTCGTCGACTGGGAACGCCCGAAGCCCCCCGGCTACGGCGGCCTGCGCCTCCTCTTCGACGGCGGAACGCTCCGTACCGCCGACGCCGAGCGCCTCCACCTCCCCGGCGCCGAGCTCCGCGACTGGCGGTTCGTCACCGAGGAGGAGGCCGCCGAGCTGCTGCCCCCCGTCCGCTACCGCCGCCTCCACTGGGCCCTGCGCGCCCGCGAACGCGGCACGGTCCTCAACCTGGAGGCGGGCGACCCGGTGGGCTGAACCCCCGCTTACGCCTGGGCCGCCGCCGCCGCGGCCGCCGTCAGCCGGGACGCCGTGTCCGTGGTCACCGGTGCTCCGTGCCCGCAGCACAGCACCGAGGGCGCGAGCTTCGCGAGGGCCCGCATCGAGTCCAGGGCGAGGGGCCGGTCGACGTGGAACACGCCGAACATCACGTCCGGCACCGAGGCCACCGTGTCCCCCGCGAACAGCACGCCGTGGCGGGGGAGATGGACGGCGATCGAGCCGGGGGTGTGGCCCGGGGTGTGGACCACCACGGCGCCGTCGCCGAAGCCCAGCTCCTCGCCGTCCTCGACCTCCCGGTCGACCCGGGTCGGCGGCGCCTCGGGCGTGCTCAGGCCGTGTTCGAAGAGGGGGCGCTCCCAGTCCAGGAGGTCGGGCTCCGGGACCGGCGCCTCGCCCCGGATCACCGGCGCGTCCAGCCGGTGCGCGAGGATCTCGGCACCGTACCGGTCCGCGAGCTCCTGGGCCGAGCCCACGTGGTCCCGGTGGCCGTGGGTCAGCACGATCCGGCGCAACCGGTCCGGGTCCAGGCCGGCCGACCGTATCGCCGCGGCCGTGCCGTGCGCCGTGCCGGCCCAGCCGGCGTCGATCAGGGTCAGTTCCTCCTCGTCCTGCCACAGGTACGCCTGGCCGATCGAGAAGTCGAGGAGGTGCAACCGCGGGGTGATCCTGGTGAGTTCAATGGAAGCCATACGGCGAACCTACGCATCCGCACAGGTCCGCCGTGTGCTTCTACGCTCTCGGCGAGCTTCGCCGAGCGCTGAACCGACCCGGCGTCAGCCCTGCTTCGAGCGGGCGTAGTTGACGAGGAAGTGCGCCTCGGCCACCGAGAGCCGCTCCAGCTCCTCCGGCGAGACGGACTCGTTCGGCGCGTGGATCTGCGCCTCGGGCTCGCTCAGACCGATCAGCAGGATCTCCGCCTCCGGGTAGAGCGAGGCCAGCGTGTTGCACAGCGGGATCGAGCCGCCCATGCCCGCCGTCTGCATCTCCTCACCGGGGTACGCGATCCGCATCGCCTCGGCCATCGACGCGTACGCCGGGCTGGAGGTGTCCGCCTGGAACGGCTGGCCCTGGCCGACCTGCTCGAAGGACACCCGGGCGTCCCACGGCGTGTGCTTCTCGATGTGCGCGAAGAGCAGCTTCGTCACCTCGGCCGCGTCCTCGCCCGGCGGCACCCGCAGGCTGATCTGCGCGCGCGCCGACTTCGGGACCGACGGGGTCGCGCCGGCCACCGGGTGGGCGTCGATGCCGATGACCGTGACCGCCGGGCGCGCCCAGATCCGGTCGGCGACCGTGCCGGAACCCGGCAGGGACACGCCCGTCAGCACCTTGGCGTCCTGACGGAAGTCCTCCTCCGGGTACTGGAGGCCCTCCCACACCTGGTCGCTCGCGAGGCCGTCGATGACGGTGGAGCCGTCCGGGCCCCGCAGCGAGTCCAGGACGCGGATCAGCGCGGCCAGCGCGTCGGGCGCGGCGCCGCCGAACTGACCGGAGTGCAGGTTGCCCTCCAGGGTGTCGATCGTGACCCGGATCATCGTCATGCCGCGCAGGGTCGCGGTCACCGTCGGCAGGCCCACGCGGAAGTTGCCCGCGTCGCCGATGACGATGGCGTCGGACGCGAGGAGCTCGGGGTGCTGCTCCGCGTACCGCTCCAGACCGCCGGTGCCCTGCTCCTCCGAGCCCTCGACGACGACCTTGACCGTCACCGGCACGCCGCCGTTCGCCTTGAGGGCGCGCAGCGCGAGCAGGTGCATGATGAAGCCGCCCTTGCAGTCGGCGGTGCCGCGCCCGTACCAGCGGCCGTCCCGCTCGGTCAGCTCGAACGGCGGGGAGAGCCAGACGGACTCGTCCAGCTTCGGCTGCACGTCGTAGTGGGCGTACAGGAGGACGGTCGGCGCGCCGGCCGGGCCGGGCAGGACGCCGTACACGGCCTGCGAGCCGTCCGGGGTGTCGAGCAGCGCCACGTCCTGGAAGTCCTCGGCGCGCAGGGCGTCCGCGACCCAGTTCGCCGCGGCCTCGCACTCGCTGCGGGGCGCCACGGCCTCGTCCGCCACCGACTCGAATGCCACCAGCTCGGTGAGCTCGGCCTTGGCCCGGGGCATCAGTGACCGGACGGTCTCGGCGATCGGATTCGAGGTCATGGGCACGCTCCTGATGGGTGCGACGTTACGACGTGAGGACGACGTTCGTCGTATGTCGTGGTACGCCGAACGCACCGTCGATCCTACGGGCGGCCCCCTGGCTACCGCGCCGTAGGATGCGTCAGGAGCAGACCACCGGTCGGATCAGGAGCAGAAGCACACGTGAGCAGCGAGCACGCAGAGAACGCCGGTCCGGAGCCCACCGAGCCCGAAGGCGCGGCTCCTGAGGCCGCCGGGAGCCCGGACGCGGAGGCGGCGCGGCTCCCGGATGACGCGGCGTCGGACGGGGCACCGGCCGGAGCGGGCGACTCCTCGGCCGACGGGCCCGCCGAGGAGCCGGCGGACGTCTGGGACGTCGTGGTCGTCGGCGCCGGCCCGGCCGGCGCGTCCGCGGCGTACGCGGCGGCGGTCGCCGGCCGCCGGGTGCTGCTCCTGGAGAAGTCCGAGCTGCCCCGGTACAAGACCTGTGGCGGCGGCATCATCGGCCCCTCGCGGGACTCGCTCCCGCCGGGCTTCGAACTGCCCCTCCAGGACCGGGTCCACGCCGTCACCTTCTCCCTGGACGGACGCTTCGCCCGCACCCGCCGCTCGCGCCGGATGCTCTTCGGGCTCATCAACCGTCCGGAGTTCGACGCGCAGCTCGTCGAGCACGCGCAGAAGGCCGGCGCCGAACTGCGGACGGGCGCCGCGGTGACCCGGGTGGAGCAGCACGGCCCGGCCGTCCCGGACCGGCGGACCGTCGCCGTCGTCCTCGCCGACGGCGAGACCGTCCTCGCGCGCGCGGTCGTCGGCGCCGACGGCAGTGCCAGCCGGATAGGCGCCCATGTGGGGGTGAAGCTCGGCCAGGTCGACCTGGGCCTGGAGGCGGAGATTCCCGTGCCGCCGTCCGTGGCCGAGGACTGGAAGGGGCGGGTCCTCATCGACTGGGGTCCGATGCCCGGCAGTTACGGCTGGGTGTTCCCCAAGGGCGACACGCTGACCGTCGGCGTCATCTCGGCGCGCGGCGAGGGCGCCGCCACCAAGCGGTACATGGAGGACTTCGTCGCCCGGCTCGGCCTCGCCGGCTTCGAGCCCACGATCTCCTCCGGCCATCTGACGCGCTGCCGCACCGACGACTCGCCGCTCTCCCGCGGCCGGGTCCTGGTCTGCGGCGACGCGGCCGGTCTCCTGGAGCCGTGGACGCGCGAGGGCATCTCGTACGCGCTGCGCTCGGGCCGTCTCGCGGGCGAGTGGGCGGTGCGGGTCGCCGAGTCGAACGACGCGGTCGACGCGCGGCGCCAGGCCCTGAACTACGCCTTCGCCATCAAGGCGGGGCTCGGGGTCGAGATGGCGGTCGGACGACGGATGCTCGCCGTCTTCGAGCGTCGGCCGGGGCTGCTGCACGCGACGATAACGGGACTGCGGCCGGCCTGGAACGCCTTCGCCGACATCACCCGGGGCTCGGCCACGCTCGGCGGCATGGTCCGCTCGAACGGCATGGCCCGGCGGGCCCTGGAGCTCCTCGACAAGCGGATGGACACCTCGACCGGTGTCGGCCCGGCGGGCCGGGGCGGAGGGCTGTACTCCAGCTCCTGGGCGTCGGCCGGAAGGATCAGCGCGGTCGGTGAGCAGATTGGCCGACCGCCTCGAAGGCCGCCATCTGCTC
>NZ_JBEXSZ010000231.1:0-8126 GCF_040613865.1 Streptomyces sp. NPDC006197
ATGGTCCGGGTCGCTAGAACGGTGACCACCGGCGCCGCCGAGATGTCCACTGTCTGCCAGGGGCATTTCGACCGGGGCCAGTGGTTTGTGACGGGGGAAGGCCAGGCTGCAGCGAACAAGTACGGCACAGTCCTCCTGCCGCGCAGCACGGTCCTGATCAAGGGCGTCGGAGAGACCTACAGCGGCATCTACTACGTCACCCACGTCACCCATCGGTTCACGGCGGACGGCTATGTCCAGCACTTCTGGGTGAAACGCAACGCGCTGATGCCCAAGGGCGACGAGGACTTCGCGGGTGGGGACGACGGGCTGCTTTCCCGGACGATCGGAGGCCGATAATGACGCTGGAACGGGTCGTGGCCGACTTGACGGAACAAATCGAGCGCCGCTACTACGGCAAGTACCGCGGGATTGTGGTCGACCACAAGGACCCGGCCAGGCTGGGCAGGCTCAGGCTCCGCGTGCCGAGTCTGCTGGGTCCGGACGTGGTCACCGGATGGGCCACGCCCTGCCTTCCCTTTGGCGGTGCCGCGGACCAGGGCTTCCTTTTCGTACCGGAGCGGAATGCCAGCGTGTGGGTCGAGTTCGAGGAGGGTGATCTGGAGTTCCCGATCTGGGTCGGCACGTTCTGGACCAGTCCGGACGCTGAGACTCAGCTGCCCAGACCTCAGTCAGATGACGGGAGTGAGACCACCGAGGTGCAGGATCCGCCGATCCGGAAGATCATCAAGACCGCCAAAGGCCACACGATCCAGTTCGAGGATGCGGACGGCAAGGAGGCCGTGCTCGTCCGTGAAGGCGTTCAGGGACACCTGGTGAGGATGGACGGGAAGGGGGTCACCATTACCGATAAGCGACGTAACACCATTCGGCTCAGCGGGGACGGCATCGAGGTGGAGGAGAACAACGGCAACACGCTGCGGCTCAGCAGGAACGGTGTTGAGATGAAGGACAGCAATGGCAGCGCGATCAGGATGGCCGGCTCGGGTATGACCCTCACCTCCGCGGTGTCTTTTACGATCGACGCTTCGGGCCAGAACGTAACGATCATCGCAGATGGCATCAACCTCACCAAAGGGTGAGGGGCGCTCCATGGACAGGCGAGTGATCGTCCAGGGTGACCCGGTACTGGGCACGGACACCCACAACGTGACCGGCCCTGTCCTGACGACTCCACTCACCACCTACTTCGGAACAGCTGACTTCGACTACCACGGCACCATCACGGATGCCGTCAGCGATTTCCTGACGATCGACGGACGGCCCGTGGCGCTGGTGACCAGCCGGAGCACCCTCGACCCGGGCGAGGACAAGGCACCCTCCGGCAAGCACGCGGGGTTGAGCGGGCACAACTTTCTTCCGGCATCTCCTCCCTTGCTTGATAGGAGCAAAGTCATCATCACGGACGCCCCTTTGGGCGGTGGCTCTCCCAACGCTGCGGCCGGCAGCGCGGTACTGACCGTCAACGGCGTCAAGGTGCTGCTGGACAACGACCCCATGGACACCTGCAGCGGCGTCGGCGCGCAAGCGGGCTCAAAGGTGACCGCGAAGGGCCAGAGTCTTGTGACCTGCTCGGTATGAGCGGCATCGCGCAAGTGATCAGAGCAAGGGAGGTAATGACAGCGTGGCCGGCGGATTCGGTTTCCCGTTCGGTGTCAATGCTTCGGGTTCCATCGCACCCGAGCCGGACGAAGACCATCAGCTGCGCGGGAAAATCATCCACGTGCTCTTCACCGCGCCGGGGGAGCGGCTCAACCAGCCCGACTTCGGCTGTGGGCTCCTTAACCTCGTCTTCGAACCCAATAACACGATCCTGGCCGCGGCGGTCGAGTTCACCGTCGGCCAGGCCCTAGGTAAGTGGCTTGGCGACGAGCTGGTCGTGGAGGACGTTGAGGTACAGACCGCCGGCGAGGCGATGACAGTGGAGGTCGGCTACATACGCCGTCGTGACTTCACCCGGCGGACCGTACGGGTCACGTTTCGCTGACTGATGCGTTGCCTGGCTCGTCACGTCCTGGTGCGTCTGCGCACCCAGTCCCCGTTGCGGGCGTAGGTGCGGAACCCTCGAACAGAAACAAGGTGATGGTGGAAATCGGCGAGGTGGACGGACGGCCGTTCATCGACTATATGGCCCGTGATTATGAGAGCCTGCTGCAGGCCATGCGCGCTCGGATCCCGCAAACGCTGTCAGAGTGGCGGGACTTCACGAATGAGGCCGACTTCGGTAACGTCCTGCTGCAGCTGTTCGCCCATATGGGTGACATCCTGAGCTACTACCAGGACCGGGTCGCCAACGAGAGCTTTCTCGCGACCGCGCGCACGCGGCGCAGCGTCATCGAACACCTTCGGCTGATCGGGTACGAGCTGGCCTCGGCCGCACCGTCCGCCGCCGACCTGGCCGTGAGCGTGCCGGCCACGGTGACCGATGTGGTCACCGTCTTCTCCGGTGACGCCTTTGCCACCAGCAGCCACCCCGACCGGCCCAGTGTCCGCTTCGAGTACCTGGGCGCGGCTCCGCTGACCATCAACTTCGGAGCGCTCCAGCCGGACCCGGTCACCCGGCGCAAGGTCTTCGGGGCGGCCGGCTGCGGCATCCCGGTCCAGGAGGGCCGATCAATCCGGGACGAACTGGTGGGGGTGTCCAACGGTTCCCCTAATCAGCGCTTCCCGTTGACCCACCCGCGCCTGATTCTGCGGCCGCCGGGACCGGGTGCGCAGTCCGTGAACGACCTACGGGTGGTGACCAACTCGGCGGGGCAGGTATCGGCGTGGACCCGGCGGGACAGTCTGGCCTTCAGCCAGTTCAACCAGCAGGACTATGTCGTCGAGATCGACGCGGAGGACCGCGCGGTCGTCGTCTTCGGGGACGGCGTTTTCGGCAGCGTGCCGCCCAGCGGGGCGCAAATCCGGGCCAGCTACCGGGTGGGTGGCGGCCAGGCAGGCAACGTTCCGCCCGAGACGATCAACAATGTGGTCAGCTCCCCGGCCTTGGCCACGCTCGGCGCCGAAGTTTTCAATCCCGGCCCGGCAACCGGTGGCGCTGACCGAGAGAGTATCGCCCAGGCTGTCCGCCAGGCACCGTCAGTGTTCCGCTCGATGCGTCGAGCTGTAACTGCTGGCGACTACGAGACACTCGCACTGAGCTTCGGCGGAGTCGGCAAGGTCCGCGCCGCGCCGACCGGCTGGAACCACGTGACCCTCTATGTGGCTCCGGTGGGCGGCGGCAGCGTCAGCGATGTCCTGGAGGCCGGCCTCATCGCGTTCTTCGAGGACAAGCGGATGCTCAGCCAGATCATCCAAATCTCCGATGTGAAGTATGTGGAGATTCGAGTGACCGCCCTGGTGACCGTTGAGAGCTTCTACGCTCCTGCGGACGTACTGGCCCGGGTGCGACAGGCCGGGGCCGAGCTACTTGCCTTCGACCGGGTCGACTTCGGCGAGAAGATCTACCTGAGTCGATTCTATGAACACATCCAGAATGTACCGGGCGTAGTTTCTCTCAGAATCACCGAGTTCCGACGCGCCGACCCTCGTGCCGACCCGATGCTGCCGCTCATCGAGCCGCTAGGAACCATTGAGCTGGGTCCCCACGAGGTGCCCATCATCCCGGCCAGCCCCGAGTACGCCGCCGGCCTCAAGGCCGAGACCGACGAACTGGGGAGGCAGTGACATGCGGTTGTTGGACATCACCGCCACCGCCCACCACTACGGCAATCGGATCGACCTCGCCTGGCACTACCCGGTGAACCTGGCCAAATCGTTTGGTGTGCGCGTCATGCGCGGTGAGCGCAGCTACCCGGCCCACCCCGACGAGGGCGTATGTGTGGCGCAGGAAGTCGGGCTCACCAGCGTCCAGGACCACCTACTCAAAGGTGAGACCGTGTACTACTACTCCCTGTTCCCCTTCACCGGCGACCCGCCGCAGTATCACCTGGACGCCCACAACCGGACCATCGCGATGGCCATCTCCCCATACGGCTTCGCAGACCTGCTCTACTCGATGCTCCCGGAGATCGCCCGCCGCTACGACGCAGAGACCACTGCGCGCCCGGGAACTGTAGCGTCCGCTCACCGGGACCAAGGGCAGCTGCGCCGCTTTCTTGACCTGCCGGGGAGCGAGCTCGACCGGCTGTACAGCTGCGCGCGCGCCGTGCTCTCCTTCGCTAACCCGGAGCGCGTCGACGGACGGCTTCTGCCGCTGTTGGCCCAGTGGATCGGCTGGCACACTGACCACCGTCTATCCCTGGACGCTCAGCGCAACGAGATCCGCGCCGCTCCACGGATCTATCAGGGCATTGGTGGGGCACCAGCCCTGGACGCCATGGCGACCCGGGTCACTGGGTGGACCAACCGTACCAAGGAGTTCGTGCACAATGTGGCACAGACCAACCGGCCAGAGCTGCTGAATCTGTGGTCAGCCGTACGGGATTCGGCAGAAGCCTGGACGGAACCGGCCCTCACCTCGGTGAACTACGCCTACGACGGGAGGCCTGCGGCGGTCCGCGAGCCGGACGGGTCGGTGCTGTTCATTTACCACACCCGGCGCGGACACAGCTGGGACATCTGGGCCAAGCGTTATGCGGACGGGCAGTGGCAGCCCAGCGTACCGGTGGTCGACCGTCCCTGTCTCGACCGGAACCCCGCAGCCGCGCCGCAGGGCAACCGGCTATGGCTGTTCTGGCAGGGCTACGACTCGGCCGAGCCGGCACCGGACCGCAGGTGGCGGATCTGGTACACCCGCCGCAACGGTGCCGTGTGGGCCAAGCCGGAGGTGTTCGGGGACCGGAAACACAACCGCCGAATGCCGGCAGCGGTGGCGGACGATGCCGGAGGAGTCTGGCTGTTCTGGTTAGAGGACGCCGACGGTGCCCAGCGACTGCGGTACAACAGGCATGATGGCGCCGCCTGGCAGCTCGCGGTGCCGGGAACTGTGCCGCTGGACGATGACAGCGAAGCCCGGGCCGAGGAGGATCTGTTCGTCCTGTTTCATCCGGAGGCCGGCACCCCGCGGCTGTGGCTGTTCTGGGCCCAGCAGGAGGCGGGCGAAGGCCCAGGCCAGACCAGGTGGCACGTGGTCTATCGCACCAAGCAGGGGCTTGACCCTGCCAGCGACGACTGGTCACCCCTCCTGCGGCTTCCCAGAGACACCGACAAACACCATGACAGGCAGCCCGCCGCGCTGCTGTCGGCCAATAGCACCGACGGCGCAGTCGACATCGAGCTGTTCTGGAGTTCCACCCGAGACGGCGGCTGGTCCGTCTACCACAGCACCGTCACAGTGGGTACCGGCGTCTGGGGTGCCGCTGAGTCGGTTGTCTCCGGCCCTTACACCTGCCGTGCCCCTCTGGCCGTCACCATCGATGGCCAGACCCTGCTCCTTTATCGCTCGAACGAAAGCCCGAAGTATCCCAGTGTAATGTTCGGCGCCACACATACCGTCGACCACCGCTACGCCGGAACCACCACAGTCGACACCCGTGCCCTGGCCAAACGGCATCTGTATGGCACCTTCGGGGACTTCCAGACCTACACCCACAGCACGGGAACAGGTGGCATACGCACCGATGCCCATCGCATCGCGGCGCGGGACACCATCGGACTGTTCCTGAGCCCGGGCACCGACAGCCAAGAGCAGATCAGGGCATCCGTAACGCGACTGGCCGGTGTGGTGCGCGAGTTCACGCCGGTTACCACACGGCCGGTGTTCATCATGGAATAGCAGCGGCCACACGGGCACGAGGAGAAGATCATGCCGGACTATTCCCAATCGCCGCTCGAACTGCTACGGAAGAGCCGAGAACAAGGATATGTGGGCATTCACATCGAGCAGGGCGTGCCGATCCTGGACCGTGACCTGAACCTCCTGCAGGATCTGGTGGCAGCCACAGCGCGTGAGGTGTTCACCCGGTACATCGGCAATGGGAACGCCAACGGGGACGACGGTTTCGCCATCTGCGCACTGCCGGATGACCAGGGTCAGAACGACTTCGCCATCATGGCAGGCACCTGCCTAGTGGACGGGGTCGAATACACCATCCCGGAGATGATCACCTACAGCAGTCAAAAGCTCAACAGCCTCACCACGCCGACGACGAACCGGACTGATTGCGTCTACCTAGACGCCGAGCTCGTGGAAGTCGACTGGACAACAGACCCTGCTCTGTTGAATAGCCTTGACATCGGAATCCAGACCTCGGTGCGGATCAAGCCGGTATGCGTCGTGCGGGTACACGAAGGCTCTGAGGAAGTTCCGCCCCCACTGGCGAAGGGACACAGACACCATCTATTGGCACTCCTGACCCGTCCGGCAGGCAGCGACAGGATCCAACAGAGTTTCATTGCAGACAAGCGGCAGCGCCGACTGACAATGACCGACATGGAGATTCGGCTGAGCGAGCTCGAACGGCTTCTGGCTCCACGGTTCGCGAGCGATCGCCCTCAGTTTGAACCGAAAAGTGGCGTGGTCAATCAGCCAGTCATGCTCAACGGCAGAAATTTCCACCTGGAAGGAACCCAGGTGTACTTCGGCAAGACAAAAGCGGATGTTGTAGGAACAGGGGCACTTAACCAGATTGTGGCCCAGGTGCCTGCTGGCCTGACCACTGGCCCCACTGACGCCCTCGTGCTGCTCACCGTACTCAACACGGTGGGCACGGCGGTCAGCACGAGCCGGTTCACCGTGTCGGCAGACCCGGTGTTCGCCGCCCCCGGAGGGCAGTTCAGCCCCGATCACGGAACCCCAGAGAGCCCGGTCGACATCTACGGCTTCAATTTCGACACCGATGGAACGCCACAAGTGCTCTTCGGTGAGGTGGCCTCCACCGAGGTCACACTGCAGTCGGACTCCCTGATCCAGGCGGCAGTGCCCCATGGGCTGGTGCCGCTCGACAGCGCGACCCGGCAGGTGCAGATCACCCTAAAGATCGGGGACAGATCCGTAACCAGCGACGACCAGTTCACAGTCGAGCAGACAGTTCCCGAACCGACCTTCACGATGCCGCCATTCACTCCGAAGACAGGCAGGGCCGGGGACCTCATCACCTTCAACGGAACCAACTTCGACACCGGCTCGCTGCGGGTGTTCTTCGGTTCCAAAAAGGCTGACAACATCGAAGGGGCGCCGTCTGCAACCCAGTTCGCCGCGAAGGTGCCAGAGGGTCTGGAGCCAGGACCGCTCAAAATTCGGATCGTGACCGCCGGAGGCAGCGTCACCAGCACCACTAACTTCACGGTGGCGACAGAGTAAGCCTCCCTCCCTAGCCAGACCAAACTCATCAAGTCGAACCCATTTCGCCGTCGCAACCGACAAACTGCAGACCGTGGCCGCTTTCGGTCTTGGCCAGCCAGGCTGGCCAGCCTCCCGCCATACGGACGGAATACTGCGCGAGTGCGGTCTTGCCGGCAGCCCCGCGGGGAGAGCGTTGTGACCGACTACGTGATCTGTCCGGCCATCCCCAGTAATTCTCTCAACATCCTCAGACGCATTATCCGGCTCGTTTTGTGAACAGCAGGGAGGCCACCGTGGCCGTGATCTCGGCCGATACCTTCGACCCGCTGCGCCGTTTTGTCAGAGTCCGGCTGCAGCAAGGCGTCCCGATTGTGGACGCTGATGTCAACGAGCGGGAGGACATCCAGAAGTTTGAGCTGCGCGCGTTCCTCAAGTGGTTCGTGGGAGACGGCGTGCCGGAGGGTAACGACGGCTTCCGGATCGTCGGCACCGGTCTGCCGAACGATTTCAAGATCCGGGCCGGGGCCGAGGGGGCCCCGGACGCACTTCACCGGATCGGACGGTGCCTGGTCCAGGGCCTGGACGTGATGATCGAGCACGACCTGCAGTACACCGCCCAGCCCCTGCACGAGAGCCATGGGACACCTGCCGCCGAACTGGCTGCCCGGCTGAACGTGCCGCTGATCGGGAAACTCGAGTCGATTGCCAAGCCCCAGATTCTGGTCTACCTGGACGTGTGGGAACGCCTGGTCACCCCGGCGGAGGATCCGCAGCTGATCCACCCCGGGCTGGGTACCGAAAGCTGCGCCCGGTACAAACGCGAATGGGTCGTCCGGACCCGGGCCGGCGACGCGCTGCCCCGCCTCGGAGACGCCGACTTCGACCCGTCGCACGCATA
>NZ_JBEXSZ010000232.1:0-8090 GCF_040613865.1 Streptomyces sp. NPDC006197
ACGACGAAGGACATCGCGGCGAACGCAAGAAGGCTTTCGGTACTCACCATGAGTCCCTCCTCCGCCTTGCGATGCACGGTGCCAGACGCCGCTCCCTGATCCGGCCTGATCGACAAGACACCCCCTAGGGCCTGTCCGGCGGATCAGGGCCGGACAGGCCCTAGGGCACCCGGGGGAAGCGGGACTGGAGGGTCCAGATCGCCGGGTTGTCCGCCAGGCCCTCGTGCATGTCCGTGAGATCCGCGATCAGGTCGTGCAGGAAGTCCCGCGCCTCGCGCCGCAGTTCCGCGTGGTTGAAGGTGACCGGCGGCTCGTCGCCCGGCATCCAGTCGGCCTCGACGTCCACCCACCCGAAGCGGCGCTCGAAGAGCATCCGGTCCGTGGACTCGGTGAAGTCGAGCTCCGCGTACTGCGGCTGCGCGGCGCGGCTGCCGCGCGGATCCTGGTCGAGCTGCTCGACGATGTCGCACAGCGCCCACGCGAAGTCGAGCACCGGCACCCACCCCCAGGCCGTGGACACCTCGCGGTCGGTCTCCGTGTCGGCGAGGTACACGTCCCCGCAGAACAGGTCGTGGCGCAGCGCGTGGACGTCCGCGTGGCGGTAGTCGGTCTGCGGCGGGTCGGGGAAGCGACGCGAGAGGGAGTAGCCGATGTCGAGCACGGGACCGATGGTGTCACGGCACCAGTCCCGCCTCGTACGCGAGGATCACCAGCTGCACCCGGTCGCGCGCGTCCAGCTTGGAGAAGAGCCGCGCCACGTGCGCCTTCGCGGTGGCCGCGCTGATGTGGAGGCGCTCCGCGATCTCGCCGTTCGACAGGCCCCGGCCGACGAGGGTGAGGACCTCCCGCTCGCGCTCGGTGACCCCGTCCAGACCGCGCGACGGCGGAGGCGTGGGTTCCGGGCGCGCCGCGAACTCCTCGATCAGGCGGCGGGTCACGCCCGGCGCGATCAGGGCGTCGCCGGCGGCCACCACCCGGATCGCGGAGAGGATGTCGTCGAGGGCCATGTCCTTGACGAGGAAGCCGCTCGCGCCGGAGCGCAGCGCGCCGTACACGTACTCGTCGTCGTCGAAGGTGGTGAGGACGAGGACCCGGGGCGCGCCGGGGCCCGCCGTGACGATCCTGGTGGCCTCGATGCCGTCCATGCCCGGCATCCGGACGTCCATCACCACCACGTCCGGCGCGAGCTTCCGGGCCATCGCGACCGCCTCCGTGCCGGTGCCCGCCTCGCCGACGACCTCCAGGTCGGGGGTGTCGGCCATGAGGACGCGCAGCCCGGCCCGGACCAGGGGCTGGTCGTCGACGAGGAGGACGCGGATCGGGGCAGTGCTCATGCGGTGCGGGTTCCTTCCGGGCGGTCGGCGGGCAGGGGCAGTACGGCCGTCACGTGGAAGCCGCCGCCGTGCCGGGGCCCCGCGGTGAGGCTGCCGCCGAGGAGCGCGGCGCGCTCGCGCATCCCGACGAGGCCGTAGCCGCCCGCGGGCTCCGCACCGGGCGTGCCGCGGCCGTCGTCGGCGATCTCCACGAGCAGGGTGTCGGTGCGCCGCTCCACCGTCACCCGGCAGGTGGGGGCGGCCGCGTGGCGGACGACGTTGGTGAGGGACTCCTGCACGATCCGGTACGCGGCGAGGTCGACCTCCGGCGGGAGCGACACGTCGGGGTTGCCGAGGTGCCGCAGTTCGACCCGTACCCCCGCGTCCGCCGTGGACGCGGCGAGCCGTTCCAGGTCGGCGAGGCCGGGCGCCGGGTCGCGCGGTGCGGGACGGCCGTCGGCGGCGGCTCCGCGCAGCGCGCCCAGGGTGCGGCGCAGACCGGCGAGGGTCTCCCGGCTGGTGGTCTCGATGGTGGCGAGCGCGTTGCGGGCCTCGGCGGGCTGCGTTTCGATGACCCGGCGGCCGACGCCCGCCTGGATGGCGATGACGCCGATGCTGTGCGCGACGACGTCGTGCAGCTCGCGGGCGATCCTGAGCCGTTCGGCGGCGACGGCCTCGGCGGCGGTCGCTGCGCGCAGTTCCGCCGTGTGGCTGCGCCGTTCGCGTACGGACCGGCCGAGGAGCCCGGCGGTGAGCAGGGCGAGCGCGAGGGCCACGACGGTGCTGACGAAGACGTCCTGCCCTGAGGTGGTGTACGTCGCGGCCGCGATCTGGACGCCGAGCGCGCCGAGGGCGGTGGGCAGCAGGATCCGGAGCGGGCGCAGGGCGGCGATCCGGCCGACGACCGCGTCGGCGGCGAGCACCGGGAGGTAGAGGAGCACGGCCTCCGGCCGCGTGGTCGCCGCCGCGAACACCCCGGCGAGCAGCAGTCCGAGTGCCGCGAGCGGGTTGCGGCGCGCCAGCGGCAGGCTCAGACCCACGGCGACGGCGGTGAGGAAGAGCCGCAGCTCGGTGGAGCGGTACGGGCCGGTCCGCATGGCGGTGAGGAACAGGAAGGGCTGCGCGGCGGCCGCGCCCCAGGCGAGGGCCGCCGGCACCCGCCCGTGCGACGGGCGGTCGGTCGGGGTGGCGGGCATGGCCCCGATCGTAGGCGCGGCCGTACGGGGGGACATCGGCCCGCGGGCGTACGCCCGCGGGACACCCCGCCGGGTGGGTTGTGGCCGTCGAGCCGATGTGCCGGGGGGCACCGGGCGGCCACCGTGGGCCGCATGATCGAAGTCCACGAACTGACCAAGCGGTACGACCGCCCGGCCCGGTCCCGTCGCGTCGGCCGAACCCGCCGCCCGGCGACCGCCCCCCGCCCCTCCGTCGACCGGCTCAGTTTCAATGTGAAGCCGGGGCGGGTGACCGGGTTCCTCGGGCCCAACGGGGCCGGGAAGTCGACGACCCTGCGGCTGATCCTGGGGTTGAACGAGCCGACGTCCGGGACCGCCACCGTCGGCGGGCGGCGGTTCCGGGAGCTGCCGCGCGGGCTGCGGGACGTCGGGGCGCTGCTCGACGCGCACGACGTGCACGGCGGCCGGACGGCCGAGGCCCATCTGGCGGCGCTCGCCCGCACCAACGGCATTCCGCCCCGCCGGGCCGGCGAGGTCCTCGACGAGGTCGGGCTCGGCGAGGCGGGACGGCGGCGGATCGGCGGCTACTCGCTCGGCATGAAGCAGCGTCTGGGGATCGCCGCCGCGCTGCTCGGCGACCCACCCGTGCTGCTCTTCGACGAGCCGGTCAACGGTCTGGATCCGGAAGGCGTGTTGTGGGCGCGCGGGCTGTTCCGGCGGCTGGCCGCCGAGGGCCGGACGGTGTTCGTCTCCAGCCATCTGATGAGCGAGATGGAGCACACCGCCGACGACCTCGTCGTCATCGGCCGCGGCCGGCTCATCGCGGCCGAGAGCGTGGCCGCCTTCGCGGCGCGCGGCACCCGCCGGAGCGTGACCGCGCGGACGGCCGACCCGGCGGCCGCCCGGGGCCTCGCCGATGCCCTGGAGGCCGAGGGCGCGACCGTACGGAGGGAAGGAGGAAGCCTCACCGTGACCGGGTTCGACGCGGACCGGATCGGTGTCCTCGCCTTCCGGCACGGCGTGCCGCTCGCCGAACTGACCGCGCACGCCTCCTCCCTCGAAGAGGCGTTCATGGAGCTCACCGCCGACAGTGTGGAGTACCGCTGATGCCGAAGGTCCGTTTCCGTGACCTGCTCGCCGCCGAGTGGATGAAGCTGTGGTCGCTCCGCTCCACGCCCTGGGCCTTCGCCGTGGGCGCGGTCGCCGCCCTCGGCGTCAACCTCAACGCGACTCTCGCCGACTACCGCAACTACCCGAACTACTCGGACGGCATCAAGGAACTCTTCGTGCCGATCTGGGCGATGCGCGACGCGTTCACGCTCGGCGGGGCCATGGTGTTCATCCTCGCGACCGGCTCGATCGGCGCGCTGATGATCGTCGGCGAGTACGGCACGGGCCAGATCCGTACGACCTTCGCGGCCGTCCCGGCCCGGCGGTCCGTCGTCGCGGCGAAGACGCTCGTCCTCGCCGCCGTCATGCTGGCGTACGGGACGCTGGTCGCCGGGGTCTCGTTCGCCGCCACGCAGGCCGTGCTCGACGGCCGGGGCGTCGGCATGGCGATCGGCGACGAGGGCGTGGCGCGCGCCGTCGCCGCGTCGGCGCTCCTCGCACCGGTGTGCGCGCTCGCCGGCTTCGGCCTCGGGGCGTTGTTGCGGCACACGGCGACCACCATCGTCACCCTGACCGGCGTGCTGCTCCTGCTGCCGGCCCTGATGGACGAGCGCAACCGCTGGGGAGCGACGTTGCTGCACGCCCTGCCGCAGGGCGCGTGGAAGCGGCTCACGGAGATCGGGACGTCTCCGGTGCCGGTCGATCACCCGTGGACCGCCGGCGGGGCGTGGACCGTGTACGCGGCCTGGGCGGCGGGTGCCGTGGCGGTGGCCTTCCTCGCCGTCCACCGCCGGGACGTGTGAACCGTACGGAGGTCAGCGGCGGCCGTGTACCGCTCGTGCCACCCGGGGCCCGAGCCAGCGCTTGAGTCGGCGCAGGGGCTCCAGCTGCTCGGCGGCCCGGTCGATCCGGTAGTACAGCTGCGGCGGGACGTGCGGGAGCAGCGGCGAGTGGCGCTGGCCGAGGAGCGCGAACATCTTGGCCGGCTCCAGGCTCATGTAGCGCGGCAGGTTCTCGTACCACTGGGCGCTGTAGCGGGCGGCGCTCTGCGCGGAGACGAGTTCGGCGCGCCGCCGCCTGCCGTACGCGGTGAGGGCGGCGTCGAGGTCGCCGGGGGCGCGCAGGGCGTCCGCGAGGGCGAGCGCGTCCTCCAGGGCCAGGGTGGTGCCCGCGCCGATGGAGTAGTGGGTGGTGTGGGCGGCGTCGCCGAGGAGGACGAGGTTGCCGCGGTGCCAGACCCGGTTGGTGAGGGTGCGGAAGGTCAGCCACTGGGCGGCGCCGTCGGCGCGTTCGCGGCCGATCAGCTCGTGCCCGTCGAGGAGGTCGTGGAAGAGCTTCTCCAGGAGGTTCAGGCTGTCGGCCTCGCCGAGCGTGTCGAGGCCGAGGCCGGTCCAGGTCTCCGGGGAGCACTCGACGACGCAGGTGGAGCGCTCGCCGCTGAAGCCGTAGGCGTAGCACCAGATCCAGCCGTGCTCGGTCTCCTTGAAGGCGAAGCTGAAGGAGTCGAAGACCTTGGTGGTGCCGAGCCAGATGTACGGGTTGCGGCCGCTGGCGACCTCGCTGCCGAAGTGGCCGGCGTGCGCCTCGCGGAGCACGCTGTTGACGCCGTCGGCGGCGACGACCAGGTCCGCCCCGGCCAGCTCGGGCGCGTCCGGGCCGGGGATGTCGTGCTCGAACTCGATCCGTACGCCGAGCTTCTCGGCGCGGTCGGCGAGCAGCGCGAGCATCCGCCGCCGTCCGATGCCGAAGCCCGCGTCGCCGCGGTGGACGGTCCGTTCGTCGCGGACGATGGCGACCCCGTCGGTCCAGGTCACGGACGCCTCGGCGACGGCGGCCGCGGACTCGGGGTCGCCGGCGCGCAGCTTGTCGAGGAGCCCGGCCCAGTAGGTGACGCCCCAGCCGTACGTGGAGCCCTCGGGGTTCCGTTCGTACACGGCGATGTCGTGGGACGGGTCCTGCCGCTTCAGCAGGATCGAGAGGTAGAGGCCGGCGGGTCCGCCGCCGACGATCGCGAGCTTCACGTGCGCTCCCACTGAGACATGACACCGTGCGGTCGAGTGACGACGCACGGTAGCAGCGGGGTGCCGTCCCGCGCCGGGGAACGGCGCCGGGGACCAGCCCAACGGGCTACGGCAGCAGCCGCCGCTCCTTCGCCACCGCGACCGCGCCCGCGCGGGTGTCGACGCCGAGCTTGGCGTAGATCCGGCCGAGGTGCGTCTTCACCGTCGCCTCGCTGATGAACAGCGCCCGTGCGATCTCCCGGTTGCCGAGGCCGCGCCCCAGCTGCCCGAGGATGTCCCGCTCCCGGTCGGTGAGCGAAGGGCCCGCCGCGCCCCGCATGCGGTCCATGACCCGGCTGGCGACCGGCGGGGAGAGGGCCGTGCGGCCCTGGGCGGCGGAGTGGATCGCGGCGAACAGCTCCTCGGGCCGCTCGGCCTTCAGCAGGTAGCCCGTCGCGCCCGCCTCGATCGCCCGCGTGATGTCCGCGTCCGTGTCGTACGTGGTGAGGACCAGGACGTGGACGCCGGTGGGCGCGATCCGCCGCGTCGCCTCCACGCCGTCGATCCCCGCGCCGAGCTGGAGGTCCATCAGGACGACGTCCGGCTTCAGCTTCGCCGCCATCGCGACGGCCTCCTCGCCGTTGCCCGCCTCGCCCACCACCTCGATGTCGGGGGTGCTGCCGAGCAGCGCGAGCAGACCGGCGCGGACGACGACGTGGTCGTCGCAGAGGAGGATCCGTACGGACATCAGGACTCCAGGATGAGCGGGATCGCGGCGGAGAGCACCGTGCCCTCGCCCGGGGTGGACTCGACCGTCAGGGTGCCACCGAGCTGCTGGGCGCGCACCCGCATCGCGGGCAGGCCGTGGCCCCGCTCGGCCTGCTCGCGCGCGAGCGCCGGGTCGAAGCCGCGGCCGTCGTCGGCGATGTCCAGGACCACCTGGTCGTCGAGGTAGGTGAGGGTCAGGGCGGCGGAGTCGGCGCCGGCGTGCTCGCGGATGTTGGCGAGGGCGCCCTGCGCGATCCGCAGCAGCGCCGACTGCGCCCGGTCGGGCAGCGGCACCGGGGTGCCGTCGACCCGGAAGGCCGCCGACTCGCGGGCGGCGAGGGAGCGCAGGGCCTCTTCGAGGCCGCCGCCTCCGGCCAGGTCGGCGGGGGCGAGGTCCTGCACGAAGCGGCGGGCCTCGGCGAGGTTGCGTTCGGCGATGGACTCGGCGGTGCGGACGTGCCGGCGGGCGGTGGACGGGTCGCCGTCCCAGAGCCGGTCGGCGGCCTGGAGCAGCATCTGCTGGCTGGACAGGCCCTGGGCGAGGGTGTCGTGGATCTCCATGGACAGCCGCTGGCGCTCCGCGAGGGTGCCCTCGCGGCGTTCGATCGCGGCGAGTTCGCGGCGGGTGCGGATCAGGTCGTCGATGAGTGCCCGCTGCCGGGCGGCCTGCCGGTCGGAGTACACGAAGACGCCGGTGGCGAGGGCGGCGACGGCCGGCGGGGCGACGATCAGGTTGGGGTCCCAGCCGCCGTGCGAGAGCTGGACCTGCGCGAAGACCACGAACGCGGTGAGCAGGGTGACCAGGCCGAGCGCGGCGCGCGGCGGGAGGGTGCGCAGGCCCGTGTAGAAGAGCGGCACCGCGCACCAGGCGAAGCTGGGCGCGAGGACGACGAGGAGGACCCAGACGGCGACGACCGTGCCGAGCCAGGCGATCCGGCGCGGGGTGGCGCGGGTGCCGAGCACCGGGCCGAGGAGGTAGAGGGAGGCGAGCGCACCGGTGAGGGCGATGATCCAGGGGCTGCGGTCCTCCCATTCGTGCCGCAGCAGGAAGCGGGCGAGGGAGGCGCCGAGCAGCAGGAAGAACGCGATGTGCATGACCCGCGCGAGCCAGCGGGCGTCCGGGTCGTGCTCCGTGGACCGGGTCACCGTGCCGCCTCCTGCCTTCTGCCTGGATGGCCGTCCTTACCTGGATGGCCTTCCCGGCCTGTGGCCGTCCCGACCTGGTCGGCCTTCCTGCCCTGGGCGGCCTTCCCGGCCTGTGTGGCCGTTCTGACCTGGGTGTACCCGTCCATGGTGGCCCGGAGGGACCAGGGCGGCATCAACCGATCGGCTGACAGACCCGTCGTCCGGTGTGCGCGCGGAGGGCAGCCGGACCGTGGACCGGTGGGCGCCGGTTCCGCCCGGAGGATGGAGGCAGAGCGCAGGAACGAACCGCTCGACAGCTTCTCCTCTCCCCTCTCCCCACTCACCTCTACGGAGTCCCTCATGAAGAAGATCCTCCTCGGTGCCACCGCCGCCGCTGTCGTCGCCGCCGGTACCTTCGGCGTGGTCTCCGCGAACGCCGCCGCCCCGGCCGCCGCTCCCGCCGCCGTCATGGCCGACGCGGACAACGGCAACCTCCGGACGTCGACGCACCTGACGATCGAGGCCGCCACCAAGGCCGCGCAGGCGACCCTGGACGCCGCCGAGCAGGAGAACCAGCGGGTCTCCGTCGCGGTCGTGGA
>NZ_JBEXSZ010000233.1:0-8079 GCF_040613865.1 Streptomyces sp. NPDC006197
CCCGCTCTTCCTCTCGCGGACGCTCGGGTGGGGCCGGGCCCGGCGACCCCTCGGCGTGGCGCCTGCAGGCGGTGCGGTCCCTCGGGGACCGCACGGCTGACACACCCTCACCACGAGCATCAACTCATAGCGTTCTGCGCCGAGTTGAGAATGGGGAGCGTCGCGGCGGGCACCAGGCGACCATGGGAGAAGACACCGAGAACAGACCCTCGCCGCCCCACCGGACAAGGAATCGCTCCGGAAGGAGGTGGCACCTCGTCACCGTCACCCTGCTCGTGCTCGCCGTCGCCCTCATGCTGATCGGCCAGTTCCTCGGGGTCCCCGGCCTGGACGTCTTCGGGACGCAGGTGAAGGACCGCTCCGGTCCCGCCGTCCTGAAGTCCGTCCAGGACCTGAGCCGGTACGAGGGCGCGGCGGGGACCTACCAGGTGGTGGTCGACCTGGAGCACGACGCGCGGTTCCTGCCGGACTCGATCCGCGGCACCCGCACCCTCTACGTGGCGACCGGCAGCGTCGGCGCCTACGTCGAACTGGGCCGCCTCGGGGACGACGCCGTGACCGTCGACGCGGATCGGACCGAGGCCACCCTGCGCCTGCCGCACGCCAGGACGGCCGCTCCCGCGCTCGATCCCGAGCGCTCGTACGCCGTGTCCAAGCAGCGCGGTCTGCTTGACCGGCTGGGCGACCTCTTCTCGGACAACCCCGCGAGCGAGCAGGCCGTCAACGTCCTCGCCGCCCGGCGGATCAGCGACGCCGCCCGCGAGTCGGGGCTGACGTCCCGCGCGGAGCGGAACACGACCGAGATGCTTCAGAAACTCCTGCACGGCCTCGGCTTCGAACGGGTGACGGTCACCTACGCATGAGCGGGATCCGTGCGAGCCGCTCCCTGGAGACGCGCCGATCAGCGCAGGAGACGTCCCGGAAGCACCTCTTGGCCTCCCCGGACGCGGCTCCCGCACGGACGTCGCCGACGTGAGGAGCAGCTAAAGGGGTTCCGTCGTGCCGGCTGTACGCGCGTGAGAGGCCGGCCTCCGCTGCTGTGCGCGGGGGCCGGCCTCGCTCGTGCGGGCGTGGGGTCAGCTTCCGCTCGTGTGACGCGTGCGGACCCACAGGGGCAGGGCGAACCAGCAGACCAGGTACCAGACGAGGACTCCGGAGACCAGCCAGGGCACGTACGGGTCGTGCGTCGCCACCCTCAGGATGAGGAACAGCGCGGCCGTCAACGTCGCGAGGAGGAGCAGGATGCCGGTGAAGGTGAGCCGGGAGGCCCAGACGACGGCCTGGGGCTTGACCCTGCGTCCGGACACGATCCGGTGGACGGAGACAGGGCCGATCAGCGCACCCGTCGCCAGTGAGCCGAGGACGACGGTGACCAGGTAGATCGTCTTGTCGGTCTGCTCCAGATCGTGGAAGAGCGGAGTGAACACCACGGTGAGGAGGAAGCCGAGAAGGATCTGGACGCCGGTCTGGGCGACCCGTATCTCCTGGAGGAGCTCCTGCCAGCGCCGGTCCGCGCGCTCCTCCTCGGTCTCGCCCCGCCCGTCCGCGCCGGTGCCCGGCCCCCCGGCGTTCCCCCCGCGCCGCGCCTCTCCCTGCTCGTCCTTCGGCGTGGCACCGCCGTTTCGTCCGTCCATGAAGATCCTCTCTCAGGAGTGTCCCTGTGCCCCGGTGGCAGGAACCCACGGCCCGCGCGAACACGCAGCACGAGGACAACCGGGTCCACGTCACCCGCTGGGACTTCGGACCCGGTCGGTCCACCGGCCGCCACGTCCACGCGTACGACTACGTCGTCAACGCCGGCACCGCCCCGCCGGCCTTCGTCGAGATCGAGCTGAAGCAGGGAGCGCCGGTCTCCGAACCTCGGTGCCGCAGGTGCGACGCCCGTGCGTCGCACCTGCGGCGTACCCTCAGACCGATCCGCGCCAGGCGCCCGTCTCCTGGCCGCCCCGCTCCTCGATGAACGACTTGAACCGCTTGAGGTCGCCGGTCATCTTCCGCTTGACGAACCCGAGCTTGTCGCCGACCTGCTCCGTCAGTCCCTCGGGGGCGAAGTCCATCTGGAGCATGACCTTCGTCCGGGTCTCGTCAAGACGGTGGAACGTGACCACGCCGGCCTGTCGCACCTCGCCCTCGACCGTCGTCCAGGCGACGCGTTCGTCCGGGATCTGCTCGGTGATGACGGCGTCGAACTCACGCCGCACACCGCCGATCTCCGTGACCCAGTGGGTGAGCGTGTCCGTACGCTGCTCGATCCGCTCCACGCCGTCCATGAAGCGCGGAAACGTCTCGAACTGGGTCCACTGGTCGTACGCGGCGCGGACCGGAACCTCGACCTCTACGGACTCTTCCACCTTCGACATGTCAACACCTTTCTCGTAGACGGGGCTTCCCTCCCCATCGGGGCTGGATCGCCGTGATTCGCCTGACCCGTCCCGCAGGGCTCACACCTTCTCGGCAGCCGCAGAACGCATCCCGTGTCATTCGAGGCGCCTGGGCCCCGGCTCCTCAGACGGCGCCCATGCCGCCCGAGAAGGGCCCGCCGGTGCGGTAGTACTCGCAGATCTCCTCGCGGTACTGCCGGTCGGCGAGGTGCTTGTCGGAGACGAACTCGGGTGCGTCCTTCACCTGTTCCTTCGCCAGGGCGAGGTGGACCGTGTGCTCCTCCCGGTCGACGCGGGTCACCGCGCTCGCCGGGATCAGCACCTCCTTGCCGAAGATCCAGACGCCCGTGTCCACGACCAGATAGGCGTCGTCCACCTCGTCGGAGTGCTTGTCCACCTTGCCGATGTGCCCGTCGGACGCCTCGACCCGCCATCCGGTGAGGTCGGTGCCCGCCAGGTGGCCGGACTCCGTGCTGTAGGACCAGAGACGGTCGGTCATCGCTGTCACTCCTCTGTCGCTTGTGCGTCGTGTACGTCGCGGCACCGAACGTGCGTGCCGCCTCAGAGCAGGTCGCGCCGGTCGTCGGTGACCGTGGGCGCCACGGGCGGGACCCCCATCCGGCGGCGGCGGAGAACGCTCGTGCAGACGGCGGTTCCGAGAAAGCCGACCGCCATCAGGATCAGGCCGACCAGATCGAGGTCGACCGCTTCGACCTCCCAGTCGGAGGCGAAGGTGAGGATGGCGCCGACGGCGATCATGATGATGAACAGCCCCAGACCCATGGTTGCTCCCTCCCATGCGGGTTGGACAGCGTCCGCGTACCCGGGTCTCCGGGGACCATGCCGACCCCGGGCGCGGTCGGAGCGTGTCCTTCCCGGCTCGCCCGGGCAGGCGTTCTCGCTCCTTTCCCTCCCCCTGGGGATGTTCATGGAGCAACAGGGCACGCGTCAGCCACGAGCCCGCGCACGCACCGGCGGGCGGCACACCCGCCGATCGGCCCGTCGGCAGAAGCCGACCACACCCCCGGGAGCACCGATGCAGGTCCGTGCGAGGCCCTTCCGTCCCGACCCCGTACTGACGGCCCACGCCGTCGCCGGACGCTACCGGCTCGACCGTCTCCTGGGCCGCGGCGGCTCGGCCGACGTGTACGAGGCACTGGACCTGCGGCTGCGGCGCCCGGTGGCGGTGAAGGTGTTCCGCCCCGAGGACGCCCGCCGGACCGCGGCGCGGTGCGGCGAGGAGGCCCGGCTCCTGGCGCGCATGCAGCATCCCGGCCTGGTGACGCTCTACGACACGGGCGACGACGAGGGCCGGCCCTATCTGGTGATGCAGCTCGTCCGGGGGACGACGCTACGACGGCGTATGGCCCGCACGGTCCTCACGCACGCCGAGACCTGCCGGTTGGGGGCGGTCCTGGCCTCGGCTCTCGCCCATGTGCACGCCCGTGGGGTCGTCCACCGCGACGTCAAACCGTCGAACATCCTCCTGGACCGCACGGACGCCCCGCACCTGTCGGACTTCGGCATCTCCCGCCGCTTCGACGGGTCCGCGGGCTCCGCGTCCGAGGGCGACGGCACGCTCATCGGGACCGCCTCCTACATGGCACCCGAACAGGCCCTGGGCCGGAACGCGGGACCGGAAGCCGACGTCTACAGCCTCGGCCTGGTGCTCCTCGAAGCGCTGAAGGGCGAGGCGGAGTACGGAGGAGCGCCGCTGGAGGCGGCGCTGGCGCACCTGAACCGCTCTCCGGTGCTTCCGCCGGGTCTTCCGGCGGGGCTCGCCGCCCTGCTGACGGCCATGACCGCCCGGGCCCCCGAGGGCCGGCCCGGTGCGGCCGTCTGCGCCCGCGTCCTCGCCGACCTGCAGAAAACCGGACGCGCCTCCCCGGCTGCCTCCGGGTGTGTCTCCCGGGGCGGACGGGCGGCTCGCCCCGTCTCCGAAGGACCCGCCGGACCGGTCGGCGCACGCGCGTCCGCCCGTTCCCCCCGGGCAAGCCGTTCGGGGCGCCCCGCCGGCGTGCGGGCCGTGGCGACGACCCTGGCCACGCTCGGTCTCACACTGACCGGTTCCCTGGGCGGCTCCCCCGCCGGGGAGGCGGCGGCCCGGCCGGCACCCCAGGAGGTGGCTGCTCCCTCGTCGGAGCCGGCGGACGGTGTCCGGACGATCGCGCCGGCACCACTCGTACCGCATACGGACGACCCCCGCGCGAGCGTCGACCGCTCGCTGTCCGGCGGGGCTCCCGGAACGGACCGCCCGGCCTCGTCCTGACCGCCGGCTTCGGCCTGCTTCAGGAACGGAACTCGTCGGGGCCCGGACGAAGGCCGCTTCCACGTACGGCGGATGCCGGACCGAGTGATCGAGCACGACGAACCGTTCGAGGAGCGGCTCCTACCGGCGGCCCCGGCCCGCACCGGCCCGTTGGTGATGTACCGCCCGGAGGCGGCGACCGTCCTCGTCCGTCCCCCGTACGAGGCGGCCGGCGGGAGCGCCGCCGACAACGAGCGGCCGGAAGCGCTCGCCGGATGCCGTAAGGGCGTGGTCGGTCAGACCAGCAGGACGATCGCCAGCGCGCCCGACGCGTCGACGACGCCGCACCATTCCGACCAGGCGCGGGGGACGACCCAGCCGGTGCGGTGGTGTGAGAGGTCCCAGAGGGCGTGGGCGAACCAGCCGACGGCCACGACGTACAGCGCGGTCCTCCCGTCCAGGAGGAGGACCGCCGCGGCCCACGCGCAGAAGACGACGAGACCGGCGGTCTGGACGGTGAGCGCCCGCCGGTCGCCGAGTTCGCCGCGTACGGCCCCGAAGGCCAGGTAGCACAGCGGCATGACCACGAGGAGGGCAGCGAGGAAGGACGCGGGCGGGAGCCCGTCGGCGAAGGTCGCCAGGGCGAGGGCGAGCGCGAGCCAGGTCGGCCAGCGGTGGGCGAGGAAGCGGATCGTCGTCATGCGACCCACTGTCCGGCGCGAGACCGCTCCGGTCGCCGGTTCGCTCCCGGGATGTCCGCCGTCTTGGGCTGGTCGTCCGTGCGGGCTAGGGTCGGCGCATGGGGGATCGCGCTGAACGGGTGGTGGCCGTCGTCGGTTTCGAGTCGGCCGAACTCCTCGACATCGCCTGCGTCACCACGGGCCTGGCCCTCGCCAACGCGCTCGGGGACCCCGGTACGCCGTACCGCGTGCGGGTGATCGCCCCGGGCGGGGCCTCCATCCGGTGCGGTACCGGACTCACGCTGGCGGGTGTCGAGTCCCTGGAGCGGACGAAGGGGCCGCTGGACACGCTCGTCGTCTCGGGCGGGCTGGGCGTCGAGCGGTTCGCCGCGGACCCCCGCCTCGTCGGCCATGTCCGGCGCCTCAGCCGCGAGAGCCGCCGGGTCGCCTCCGTCTGCACGGGCGCGGCCGTGCTGGCCGCGGCGGGTCTCCTCGACGGCCGACGGGCCACCACCCACTGGCAGTTCGCCCCGTACCTGGCGAACGGATACCCGGATGTGCGGGTGGACCCGGCGCCCCTGTGGATCCGTGACGGCAACGTGTACACGTCGGCCGGCATCACCAGCGCGCTGGACCTGACCCTGGCCTTCATCGAGGAGGACCACGGTCCGGAGCCGGCGCGCCAGGTGGCCCGGCACCTCGTCGTCCACATGCAACGTCCGGGTGATCAGCGCCAGATGAGCGTGTTCACCGCGGCACCGCCACCTCGCGAGGACGTCGTCCGCGTCCTCGTCTCCCACATCGCCGCGCACCCGAACGAGGACCTGAGCACGCCCGCCCTCGCCGCCCGCGCCGGGATGACGCCCCGTCACCTCACCCGGCTCTTCACCCGATGCCTCGGGGAACCGCCCGGCCGGTACGTCCGGGGCGTACGCACGGAGGCGGCCGCCCACCTCCTCCTGTCGAGTTCACTCCCGGTGGCGTCGGTGGCCGCCCGCTGCGGCTTCGGCACTCCGGAGGCCCTGCGCAAGGCGTTCCTGGACCGCTATGGCGTCTCCCCGTCCCGCTACCGCACAGGGGCCGGGCGCTGAGGTGCGTCTTCGCTGTTCAGCGGTTCGGCCGACTGTGCCGAAGCCCGTGCCGCGTCTGCCTAGGGCCTGTCCGGCGGAGGGCTGCCCGCAAGGGTCGGTTTCTCCGGTTGGCGTATGGCGCCGCTGCCGAGCAGGACGCGGGCCCGGACCCGCATCGGCTCGTCGCCGCGCCGGGAAAGCACGGCCAGCTCGTCGACCCGGGCCGTCATGGGGCCGAGGAGGGCCTCCGCCTTGCGGGCGAGGGGGTGCGGGTCCGGGGTCCGGCCGAGGGACAGGTGCGGGGTGAAGCCGTGCGCGTGTGCCCCGCAGAGCGGGAAGCGGAGCTCCAGGGACTCCCGCAGCCGCGCCCAGGGCTCGTGGTCGGCGGCGGCCGGGTCGAGCCAGACGGTGGCGTCCTCGCGGTGTCCGAACCAGTGGACGCCCGCCAGGCGGGCGGTGAACGGCGGCGTCTCGGCGAGCGCCGCGGCGACCAGCGGCAGGGCCCGGGCGAACTCGGCCTCGGGGACGAAACCGAAGAGGACGTTGACGTGCGGCGGCCAGCGGCGGATCTGCCGGTCGTGCTCGCGGCGAATGTGCTGGATCGGCGGCCACAGCTCCGCCGGCGGCAGCCAGGCGACGGCGGTGCGGTTCGTCGGCGGGACGGCGAGGACGTCGCCGGGTGCCGGGGCCGGCACGGGACCGACCTGCCCGACGAGGGTCTCGTCGAGCCGGTCGGCGCCGGAGGCACGGTCCCAGACGACCTGGCCGTCCGCCTCGAAGAACACCACCCGGTGCCAGGGGATCTCCCCGCCCGGTACGAAGTCGCCGAGCGGGACGCGCTTCGGCGGGGCCCCGCGCTCGGCGATCCCCATCACGAACCGCTCGGGGTCGAAGCGCGGGTCCCAGAGCACCCGGTGGTAGATCTCGTCGCTGGTGTGCACGTCAGCACCTGCTCTCGACTATCAGGGTGACGCGCGCCCGGTCGGCCCTGCAAGCCAGTGCTCGGCCCGCCTGCCTCGCTGCGGTCACGGCAGGAGAGCGAAAGACAGCCGAACCGCTGACCGGCGAAGACGTACCTTCTTGCGCCTGGTGCCCGAGTGCGCCCTGCACGATCGCCTCGAAGCTCCGCGACCGCCCCGTCCTGGTCCCCGTCCGGGACCGGAACCGCTCGCATGCGGCCGCTTTCGCCTTCTTCGCGGCCTGTGCCTTCTGTCGGCGGACGTTCTGCGCCTCCTGCTCCGCCTGCCGGCGCGTGGACTCCTGCTGCTCCGCGACGGCGTAGTGAGGCGCCGTCCAGAAAGGGCGCCTGTACGCCTCCCGTGGTTCGCCCGGTCCGTAGACGACGCGTTCCTCGTGCCGGGCCAGACGTCCGTCGGGGATCCGGGCCACCGCGTCGTCCAGCGCCATGTCCTCGACCGGTCTCCATCCGGCGCAGGGTGAGTACCGGGCGATCACACCGCGCACCGTCCGCGGCCCTCCGGCAGCGGCCGAGACATGAAGAGAGGGCACCGCTGCCCTCCACTGGGACTGCCGGCGGGCAGGAGGGCGTCTGGGCGAGGGCGGGCCGGCTCGCCCGGGTCCGCCTCGTCCCGGGCGCGCCCGGGACGAGGCGGCGGGGGATCTGGCGCGGGCGCGGGTCGCGGCGGCCCCCCCGCGGGGGCCCCCCCGGACCGCCCCGCCCCGCGCTGCGCCCCCAACCA
>NZ_JBEXSZ010000234.1:0-8006 GCF_040613865.1 Streptomyces sp. NPDC006197
CGCGTGGAAGATGTCCGGGTACTGGGTCGCGGAGTGGTTGCCCCAGATGGTGAGGCGCTTGATGTCCGTGACCGAGGCCAGTGAGCGAAGGGCCCTACTGCGGGGCGAGCTTCTCCGCGAGGCCGGGGTTCCGGTCCAGCCAGGTGCGGACGGCCTGCTGCTCCTTGCCCTTGCCGGTCTCCTGGATGACGGCCTCGAGGTCCGTGAGCTGCTTCTCGGTCAGCGAGAAGTCCTTCAGCCAGGTGCCGACCTCGGGGTTCTCGGCGGCGAATCCCTTGCGGGCGAGGGTGTGGACGCCGTCGCCCTTGCCCCAGGAGCCCTTGGGGTCGTCGAGCTTCTTCAGGTCGTGGGCGGAGTAGGCCCAGTGCGGCGACCAGAGGGTGACGACGACGGGTTCCTTGCGGTCGTACGCGCGCTTCAGCTCGGCGAGCATGCCGGGCGTGGAGCCGTCGACGACCTTGTACTCGCCTTCCAGGCCGTAGTCCTTGAGGACCTTGTCCTTGAGGATGCCCATCATTCCGGCGCTGGGCTCGATGCCGACGATCCGGCCCTTGAACTGTCCCGCCTTGCCCTTGAGGTCGGCGAGGGAGTCGACGCCCTTCACGTACGAGGGGACGGAGAGCTCCAGGGAGGTGGGGCCGTACCAGGAGCCGAGGTCCTCCAGCTTGTTCTGGTACTTCTTCCAGTACTGGGCGTGGGTGACGGGGAGCCAGGCGTCGGTCTGGAAGTCGACCTGTCCGCCCGCGAGGCCGGTGTAGAGGGCGCCGGCCTCCAGCTGCTTGGTCTCGACCTCGTAGCCGCGGCGCTCCAGGAGCTCCTTCCAGAGGTACGTGGAGGCGATGCCCTCGTCCCAGGGGATGTAGCCGATGCTGACCTTCTTGCCGTGGCCGCCGTTCGGGCCCGAGGCGGTGGTGGAGGTCGCGCCGCCGGAGCCGCCGAGGAAGCCCATGCCGCCGGCGGCGAGGGCGAGGACGACGACGCCGACGAGGGCGGTGACGGGCTGCGGGCGGTGGGTCCAGAGCTTGGCGCCGGGCCGCTTGGCGCTCAGCGCGGCGCGGGCCTTGGCGACGGCGCGGCGGCCCAGCGGGGAGACCTGGCGGCCGAGCGCGCCGGTCATCCGGTCCAGGTACATGGCGAGGACGACGATGGAGACGCCGGCCTCGAAGCCGAGTCCGATGTCGACGTTGCCGATGGCGCGGTAGACGGCGCCGCCGAGCCCGCCGCCGCCGACCATGCCGGCGATGACGACCATGGAGAGGCCGAGCATGATGACCTGGTTGACGCCGGCCATGATGGTCGGCAGGGCGAGCGGCAGCTGGACGCGCAGCAGCGTGTTGCGCGGGGTGGTGCCGAACGCCTCGGCGGCCTCGACGAGTTCGCCGTCGACCTGGCGGATGCCGAGCTCGGTCATGCGCACGCCCGGGGGCAGCGCGAAGACGATGGTGGCGATGATGCCGGGGACCACGCCGACGCCGAAGAAGATGATGCCGGGGATGAGGTAGACCATCGCCGGCATGGTCTGCATGAAGTCGAGGACGGGCCGCAGGACGGCGCTGACGGTCTTCGAGCGGGCCGCCCAGATGCCGAGCGGGACGGCGATCACCAGGGTGACGAGGGTGGCGACGAGGACGAGGGAGAGCGTCGCCATGGCCTCGTCCCACAGCTGGACCGAGTCGACGAGCGCGAAGCCGGCGAAGGCGAGCGCACCGGCGGCGAGGCCGCGCAGCCACCAGGCGACGACGGCGAGGATGCCGGCGAAGAGCAGCGGCTGGGGTGCGGACAGGACGGCGTCGATGCCGTCGTAGAGGCCGGTGACGCCGGTGGTGACGGCGTCGAAGAGCCAGGAGAACTGGGCCTGGAGCCAGTCGACGGAGCTGTCGACCCACTGGCCGAGGGGGAGCCTAGGCACGGGCGGTCACCTCCCGGGGCTTGGGGAACGGGACGTTCGTCGCGGCGACACCGCCCATGACGGCGAGGAGCCGCTGCGTCGGTACGACTCCGAGGACGGAGCCGTCGGCGTCCTCGACGGTCACCGGGTGCGGGGCCAGGGCGGCGACGGCGCACAGGTCGGCGACGAGGGTGTCGGGGCCGACGGGCCGGCAGGCGCAGTCGTCGGCGCAGTCGACGGGGGCGGTCGCGTCGGTCATGACGGCGGCGGCGGTGAGCACCCGGGAGCGGTCGACGTCCTGGATGAAGGAGGCGACGTAGTCGTCGGCGGGGCGCACGAGGATGTCCTCGGCCGTGCCGAGCTGGACGATCCTGCCGTCGCGCATGACGGCGATCCGGTCGCCGAGGCGCATGGCCTCGTTGAGGTCGTGGGTGATGAAGACGATGGTCTTCTTCAGCCGCTGCTGGAGCACGAGGAGCTGGTCCTGCATGTCGCGGCGGATCAGCGGGTCGAGCGCGCTGAAGGACTCGTCCATCAGGAGCAGGTCGGCGTCGGTGGCGAGGGCGCGGGCCAGGCCGACGCGCTGCTGCATGCCGCCGGAGAGCTCGTCGGGCCAGGACTTCTCCCAGCCGGCGAGGCCGCACAGTTCGAGGGCCTCGGCGGCGCGGGTCTCGCGCTCGGCGCGGGGCACGCCCTGGACCTCCAGGCCGTAGGCGGCGTTCTCCAGGACGTTTCGGTGCGGGAACAGTGCGAAGTGCTGGAAGACCATGCTGATCTTGGTGGAGCGGACCTCGCGCAGCTCGCGGGGGGAGAGCGCGGTGAGGTCGTGGCCGTCGTAGAGGACCCGGCCGGCGGTCGGTTCCAGCAGGCCGTTGAGCATGCGGAGAAGGGTGGACTTCCCGGAGCCGGACAGGCCCATCACGACGAAGATCTGGCCGGGTTCGACGACGAAGCCGGCGTCGACGACGGCGGCGGTCGTTCCTTCGGCGCGCAGTTCCTCGCGCTCGGCGCCGTCGGCGAGCCTGCGGACGGCTTCCTCGGGTCGTCTGCCGAACACCTTGTACAGATGGTCGGCCTGGAGCCTGGACACATACACCTCACGGGTAGCGACGAAGAACGGCCCCACCACCCCCGCGCGGCTGGGCCGTGGAGCGGGCGGGATCGGCCCGCGGGCCCGTCGCGTACGGGGATTCTTTTCGTTGAATCCCGTACCGGGTTCCGCTCCGGGCTCGCGCATGCCCTGCTTCACAGGGTGCAAACGCAAAGGTGACAGGGGTCACGCGTGTGCCCCCCGAGGCGGGTGGGGCCGCGGCCGGGAGGGGCCCGTCGGCGGGGGAGGCTGTCGGTGCGAGGGGCCTGTCGGTGGGGTGCGGCATGATCGGGGGTGTGACGCGACGCCTGATGCTCCTCGACACCGCCAGCCTCTACTTCCGCGCGTACTTCGGCGTGCCGGACTCCGTCCGGGCACCGGACGGCACCCCGGTGAACGCCGTGCGCGGGCTGCTCGACTTCATCACCCGGCTCGTCCAGGACCACCGCCCCGACGATCTGGTCGCCTGCTGGGACGAGGACTGGCGGCCGCAGTGGCGGGTGGACCTGATCCCCTCGTACAAGGCGCACCGGGTGGCCGTGGAGACGGAGACGGGCGCGGACGTGGAGGAGGTCCCGGACACGCTGTCCCCGCAGGTGCCGGTGATCGAGGAGGTCCTGGCCGCGCTCGGCATCGCGCGGGTCGGGGCGGCGGGTTACGAGGCGGACGACGTGATCGGGACGCTGACGGGCCGCGCCGGCGGGCCCGTGGACATCGTCACCGGCGACCGCGACCTGTTCCAGCTGGTGGACGACGCCCGGGGCGTCCGCGTGCTGTACCCGCGCAAGGGCGTCGGCGACTGCGACCTGGTGGACGCGGAGCTGATCCGCACGAAGTACGGGGTGCGGCCCGATCAGTACGCGGACTTCGCGGCGCTGCGCGGGGACACGAGCGACGGGCTGCCCGGCGTGAAGGGCATCGGCGAGAAGACGGCGGCGCAGCTGATCACGGAGTACGGGGACCTGGCGGGCGTCCGGGCGGCGGCGGAGGACCGGACGTCGAGGCTGACGCCCGCGAAGCGACGCGGGATCGTGGAGGCGGCCGCGTACCTGGACGTGGCGCCGACGGTGGTGCGCGTCGCCGCCGACGTGCCGCTCCCGGAGTTCGACCCGGCCCTGCCGACCGCTCCTCGCGACCCGGAGGCCCTTGAGGTGCTGGTGAAGCGCTGGGGTCTCGGCGGCGCGGTGGGCCGCCTGCTGCCGGTCCTGGAGCGCTGACGGGAGGGGCTGTTCGGGTCATGTCAGGCGCCTCTTGCCGGAGGATGCTAGCTTAGGCATACCTAAGTACGCAGAGTCAGGAGAGCCCGTCGTGGCAGAGCAGCCGGCCCGCAAGGCACCGAAGGCCACCGAAGCCCGTGTGGTGCACACCGAGCGGATCACTCCGCACATGGTGCGGGTCGTGCTGGGCGGGCCCGGACTCGAGGGCTTCGCGGCGGACGCCTACACCGACCACTACGTGAAGCTGCTGTTCGCCCCGGAGGGGGTCGCCTACCCGGAGCCGTTCGACATGGAGCGGATCCGGGCGGAGTTCCCCCGGGAGCAGTGGCCGACGACGCGGACGTACACGGTGCGGGCGTGGGACCCGGTCCACCGGGAGCTGACCATCGACTTCGTGGTCCACGGCGACGAGGGCCTGGCGGGCCCCTGGGCGGCGCGCGCCCAGGCGGGCGAGACGGTGCGATTCCTCGGCCCCGGCGGCGGCTACGCGCCGGATCCGGCGGCGGACTGGCACCTGCTCGTGGGCGACGAGAGCGCGCTCCCGGCGATCGCGGCGGCCCTGGAGCGGCTGCCCGAGGGGGCGAGGGCGCACGTCCTGATCGAGGTCGCGGACGCGGCCGAGGAGCAGAAGCTGGCGTCGGGGACGGGCGTCGACGTCACGTGGCTGCACCGGGGCGACCGCCCGACGGGCGAGGCGCTGGTCGAGGCGGTCACGGCACTGGACTTCCCGGCGGGCGACGTGCACGCCTTCGTCCACGGCGAGGCGGGCTTCGTGAAGGAGCTGCGCCGGCACCTGCGGCTCGACCGGGGCGTGGCGCGGGAGCGCCTGTCGATCTCGGGCTACTGGCGCCTGGGCAAGTCGGACGAGGCGTGGCGCGCGATCAAGCGCGAGTGGAACGACCAGGTGGAGCGCGAGCAGGAGAGCTGAGCCGAGGGGCCCGGGGCGACGAGAGCCCCGGGCCCCTCCGTCACTCCGCTTCCCTGCCCTCCGCTTCCCTGCCCTCCGCTCCCCCGCCCTCCGCTCCCCCGTCCTCCGCCGTCCGGCCGAAGACGCGGTCGGAGGCGTCCACGTGGGCCAGGCGGCGCAGCGCGGAGAAGATCGCGTCGCCGAGGACCGTGCCGATGACCGCGCTCTCGACGAGCTCCTCCCGCGCCACGTGGCGCGCCACGTAGTCCAGGTCGGCCCGCGCCACCCCCTCCGCCGCGCCCGCGTACGCGTCCAGGACTTCGACGAACCGGCCGTGCCCGAGTTCGTCGAGCGTCACGAGGGTCGTCGCGAGGGCGTCCGACGCCGGGCCGGAGGGGTCGGCGTGCCAGCCCCGCGCGGCGATCAGCCCGGCGACCGCCTTCCGCGCCTCCTCGATGCCGGCGCCGGGTTCGCGGTCGTAGCGCGGCACCAAAGGCCTGGTCGCCGCGCCCAGCACCATGTGCACCGACCGCTCCGGGTCGTCGACCGCCGTGACCACCCCGCGGATCGCCGCCACCGACAGGCCGCCCACGTCGAGGAGCGCCCGGATCAGACGGAGTCGCTGCACGTGCGCCTCTCCGTACGACGCCTGGTTCGGGCTCGTCAGCTCGCCGGCGGGCAGCAGCCCTTCCCGTACGTAGAACTTGATCGTCGGTACCGACACCCCGGTCCTGCGACTCAACTCTCCGATGCGCACAGCGCGTTCACCTTCCAGATCCCTCTCCGGCCTTGCCGACCGACGCCCCCATCATAGATAGTGGCGCTATCAGATAGTGGCTAGTGCCACTATCCATAGTTTCCCACGGGGGATCCGTATGTCTTCGTCGAACCCACGCGCCCACGTCACCCCGCCTCTCCGGCTGCACCGCCCCCTGGTCTGGTTCGCCGCCGCGATGGGCGTCCTCGCCCTCGTCTCCGCCGTCGGCATCGTCGTCGACGACCGGATGCTGGTCGGCGTCCCCATCTGGACCAAACCGTTCAAGTTCTCGGTCTCGTTCGTCGCCTACGGGCTCTCGCTGGCCTGGATGCTCTCGCTGCTCCCCCGCGGCCGGCGGGTCGGCTGGTGGGCCGGGACGGTGATCACCGTCGCCAGCACCGTCGAGATGGTGCTCATCACCCTCCAGGTGATCCGCGGCACCCAGAGCCACTTCAACCAGGCGACCCCCTTCGACAGCGCCGTCTTCGCGGTCATGGGCGCCACCGTCGTCGTACTGTGGCTGGCCGCCCTGGTCATCGCGGTACTGCTGCTGCGCGCCCGGATCCTCGATCGGGCGATGGCCTGGGCCGTCCGGCTGTCCTCCCTGATCGCCCTGGCGGGCACGGCCGTCGGCTTCCTGATGGTCCGTCCGACACCGGAGCAGCTGGCCGTCGACGACTCGCCGATCGTCGGCGCCCACAGCGTCGGCGTCCCGGACGGCGGCCCGTCGATGCCGCTCACCGGCTGGGCGACCACCGGCGGCGACCTGCGCATCGCCCACTTCTTCGGCATGCACGCCCTTCAGCTGCTCCCGCTGCTGCTGATCGTCCTCACTGCCCTCGCCGCCCGCTCCGCCCGCTTCCCCGGCCTCGCCCGTCTGGCCGACGAGCGGGTCCGGCTGCGCCTCACGCTCACGGCCTCGGCGGCGTACGCGGCGACCTTCGTCCTGCTGACCTGGCAGGCACTGCGCGGTCAGGCCCTGTTCGCACCGGACGGCGCGACGCTCGCCGGCGCGGGGGCCATCGTGCTGCTCGGCGGGGCGGCCGCGGCACTGTCCCTCCGCACCACCACCACCGCCGCCTCCCCCGCCCGCACCGAGGAGGTCGCGGCATGACCGGCTTCCTGTTCGAGCTGACGTTCTTCCTCGCGGCGCCGGTCTGGCTGCTCATGATCTTCGCGCCCCGCTGGCGGGGTACGGAACGGCTCGCGGCCTCGCCGCTGACCGTCCTGCCCCTCCTGGTCCTCTGGGCGGTGTTCGCCGCCCCCGTCCTGCCCGAGCTGTGGGCCGCGGTCAGCAGCCCCGACATCGACACCTTCCGCGCCCTCACCGCCCTCGCGAACGGCGCCGGCGCCCTCTGGGCCCAGGTCATCGCCTGGGACCTCCTCCTCGGCCAGTGGATGTACCGCGAGGCCCGCCGCCTCGCGATCCCCCCGCTCCTGATGGCCCCCCTGCTCCTCCTGACCATCCTCCTCTCCCCCGTCGGCCTCCCCCTGTTCCTGATCGTCCGCGCGTTCCGGACGACCGGGAAGAAGCGACAGCCGGTACCCGAACCGGCGTGACGGCCGCGGTCCGCCCCCACCGGGGCGGACCGCGCGGCCACCACGCGCCCTACCCTGGCCGGATGTCCGACATCGACCGCGCCGTGGGCGCCGTACTGGGCTCCGCCGTCGGCGACGCGCTGGGCGCCCCCTTCGAGTTCGGCCTGCCCGGCGTCTTCCGGGAACGATTCCCGGACGGCGTCGGGGAGTTGTGCGGAGGCGGCGGCTGGGAACCGGGCGAGGCGACGGACGACACGCAGATGGCGGTCCTCCTCGGGGAGTCACTCCTCGAACGGGGCGGCCTCGACCTGCCGGACGTCTTCGAGCGCTTCCGGCGCGGGGACGCTCGGAGACGATGGACGCCGCCCGCGCCCGCGCTTGCTGGGCGGCGCCCGCCCCCCGTGTGGGCAATCGTCCCGCTGGGGCGGGACGGGTGGGCACACGGGACGGCGCGCTCAGCGGCGCCTCCGCGTTCCGCGCCCTGACCCGCACCCCAGCGGCGGCGCACAACCGATCGCCTGGTTCTACGCCGCGAGCACCGGCCAGATCTCCATCCGGCACGGCTTCAAGGGCCCGTGCGGGGTGGTCGCGAGCGACGAGGCCGGCGG